>CAXNEN010000107.1:0-5476 GCA_964201505.1 Opitutales bacterium | reverse complement strand
AATCGGCAAGCCGGGCGTGCCTTGCGTGGACGTCTGGAACGCTAAGGGAATGCAGTCTCGCTTACTGCTCGTTCGACAGGAATCGGCCGGTAAGCCGCTCCTCACCGCTGTCCGCCTGATTGAACGTAAAGGCCTCGCAGGTAAGGCCAAGGTCACCGTCAGCGCCCCCTTCGTGGTCGCAGCTGATGCCACTTCGGTCGAACAGGTGCTCCTCCCTTCCACGGCCGAATCGCTCATCATCGTTGGTGAGTCCGGCGAGGTGCGCACGTACGCCGACGACGGCGCTAATTTCTCCTTTCTCCAGACCTTCGTGCCCTTCAAGGAATCGCGTGAACAGGCTGTGACTTCGGCTGGCTTGATCTTCGGCAACGTTTCCGTGGTCTTCGTGAGCCGTGCAGGCGAACAGCAGGTCTGGTCGATGTATCCGCAGCTCCAGCCGGACGGCAAGAGCCTGCGCCGCTGGGGTAAGATTCATGACGGCGAACTCCTTGCCGGCGCTGGCGAAGGGGTTTACGCCGCTGAGGGCAACAAGTGCTACCTCGCGGTCGCCGGCGGTCGTCTCCAGCTCCGCAATATGACCACGGGAACTCTGCGCTGGGAGGGCGAAGCCCCTGCCGGCTCGATTCGCCAGGTAGCCTTCTCCGGTAACTACGACCGTTTCACGGCCCTTTCCGCCGACGGTAAGCTCCACCGCTGGAGCGTCGAGGACCACCACCCGGAATCTTCTTGGGGCGCGTTCTTCGGCAAGATCTGGTACGAAGGTGCCACCGCGCCGGATTACACCTGGCAGTCCAGTTCTGGTTCAGATGAGTTCGAGGCGAAGTATTCGATGATGCCGCTCATCTACGGCACGGCCAAGGGTACCTTCTTTGCGCTGCTCTTCGCCCTGCCGATCGCGCTCACCGCGGCGGTCTACGTCTCGCAGTTCCTTCGCCCGGAATACCGTAATGTCGTGAAGCCCGTCATGGAGATCATGGCCTCGCTGCCGTCCGTGGTCCTCGGCTTCCTCGCTGGCCTCTGGCTCGCCCCGCTCGTCGACCCACGCCTGATCTCGATTTTCTGCGCCATCGGGATCCTTGCCCCCGCGGCCCTGTTCGCCGGCTTCCTCTGGTCCGCCCTCCCGCAGCCGGTCCGCCGTCAGGTCAAGCCCGGCATGGAATTCATCTGGTTGCTACCTTTCCTCGCTCTCTGCGCTACCCTCGCCTGGCAGGCCGGCCCGTTCGTCGAGGCGATGTTCTTTACGGTCAAGGACACCGTCAGCGGACTGCCGATTGCCGATTTCCGCGAATGGTGGCGCCAGACAACCGGCGAGACTTACGATTCGCGCAACTCCCTCGTGGTCGGCTTCGTGATGGGCTTCGCGGTCATCCCGATTGTCTTCACGATTGCTGAGGACTCCCTTTCCAACGTCCCGGACTCCCTGATCTCCGGCTCGCTCGCTCTCGGCGCCAGCCGCTGGCAGACGGTCTGGAGCGTCGTGGTTCCGACGGCCATTTCGGGTATCGTCTCCGCCATTATGATCGGCTTCGGTCGCGCGATCGGCGAGACGATGATTGTCGTCATGGCCACGGGCAACACCGCCGTCATGGAGACTAATCCCTTCAGCGGGATGCGCACGCTCTCCGCCAACATCGCCGTCGAGCTACCTGAGGCCGCCGTCGGCCACACCCACTTTCGCGCGCTCTTCCTCGGGGCTTGCTGTCTCTTTCTGCTCACCTTCGTGATTAACACCCTCGCGGAAATTCTCCGCCAGCGCCTGCGTGAGCGCTATAAAGTCGTCTAAATCATGGTCACTCCCAACACCGATAGCAGTACCCCCCGCGGTGAACCTTGGGTCTGGTTCACCGGCCTCGGCCTCATCGTCGGCCTCGGCATGGTCATTGGCTTGCTGTCCCTGGTCATACTCAACGGGGTCACGGTGTTCTGGGCCCCGCAGGTCCCGGTCGCGCAGGTCGACGACGGCCGCACGATCCTCGGCCAGCTCGCCCAGCGCCGTATCCGTGCTGGCTCGACGGCTGATAACCCCCGTTACGAACGCCAGTATCAGGTCGGACTTCGCGAACTGAACGGCAATTCCTACCTCTGGGTCGACGAAGCCAAGATCAAGTCCGAGGTCTTCCCCGCCGATGTCCTCGGTCTGGAGCGCGTCGAGCATGGCCCCGCGTTCGTCCGCCCGCAGTCCCTGCGCAAGTCCGACGGCAAGGTCGTCCCGATCACGGATCCGGCCTTCGAATCCGCTTTGCAGGCCGAGGTCTCCGCCGCGGCCGCGGTCCGCGAGAAATTCGAAGAGATCACCCGCCATCGCATCGGCGACGTCAATCACGAGATGGACGAGGCCCGCGTGGCCCTGCGCCGTGCGGAGGATCTGAAGTTGGCCGACGAGATCGTCGATCGCCGCCGCCAGATCGAAGGACTCGAGGAACGTTTCGTCATCCTCAAGGCCGAGGCCCAGAAGATTGTTAACGGTGGGGCGGTGGCCGTGCTCGATTCGAAGGACGCCGCCGGCCGCGAGGTCGTCATCCCGCTCACCCAAATCGTCCGCGCCTGGTTTCCGAACCGCCTCGACACCTGGGGTCGTACGCAGCTCTTCGCCTCGCGCCTAGGCGAGTTTATCTTCGATGAGCCTCGTGAGGCCAATACGGAAGGTGGCCTGATGCCCGCCATCTTCGGCACGCTCGTGATGACGGTCTTCATGAGCCTGCTGGTCACGCCCTTCGGCGTTATCACCGCCATCTATCTTCGCGAATACGCCCAGAACGGTCCGATTTTGCGCGTCGTGCGCATTAGCGTGAACAATCTTGCGGGGGTCCCGTCCATCGTCTTCGGCGTCTTCGGCCTCGGCTTCTTCGTCTACGTCCTCGGCGGTTCGATCGACCAGCTTTTCTTCTCGGACCAGCTCAAGTACAACAACAACACGCCCGTCTTCGGCACGGGCGGCCTGCTCTGGTGCTCGCTCACGCTTGCTCTCATGACCCTTCCGGTCGTCATCGTCGCCACGGAAGAAGCCCTCTCGGCCGTCCCGCGCGGCATGCGCGAGGCTTCCTTGGCCACCGGGGCCTCGAAGTGGCAGACGATCCGCGACATCCTCCTTCCCGCTTCCGCTCCGGGTATCCTGACCGGCGTCATTCTCGCCATGGCCCGTGGGGCCGGGGAGGTCGCTCCGCTCATGCTCGTCGGCGTCGTGAAGCTCGCCCCGACGCTGCCTTTCGACGGCAACGCGCCTTTCCTGCATTTGGACCGGAAGTTCATGCACCTTGGCTTCCACGTGTATGACCTCGGATTCCAGTCGCCGGACTCAGATGCCGCCCGCCCGATGGTCTTTGCGACCACGCTGCTGCTCATCGTCCTGATCGTCTGCCTGAATCTGGGCGCGATAACGATTCGTAACCGCCTTCGCGCTCGCTTCAAGGGCGCCTCCTTCTAAAAACAAACTACCTCATGTCCCAGATCATGAACCCCCCGTCCTCCTCTCGCATCAAAGTCCGCCCCGCTACCGAACGCGAGGGGCGTAAGGACTATATCACCATCAAGGATTACGGTTTCTGGTATGGCCAGAAGAAGGCCCTCGACGCCATCTCCCTCGACATCCCGGAGCGTCAGGTCGTAGCCTTCATCGGTCCGTCTGGTTGCGGCAAGTCCACGCTGCTGCGCAACCTGAACCGTATGAACGACCTCATCGATGGCATCAGTCACGAAGGGGAAATCACCATCAACGGACGGTCGATTTATGACCCTGGCCTAGAGGTCATCTCCCTCCGCCGCCGCGTCGGCATGGTCTTCCAGAAATCCAACCCTTTCCCTAAGTCCGTCTTCGAGAATGTTGTCTACGCCCTCCGCGTGGTCGGCGTCCGCGACCGTGCCGTGCTCGAGGAAGCCTGCGAGACCTCGCTCCGTAAGGCCGCGCTCTGGGATGAAGTGAAGGACCGCCTCGACGACAGCGCCCTCGGCCTGTCCGGCGGCCAGATGCAGCGTCTGTGCATTGCCCGCGCCATCGCTAATCGCCCGGAGATCCTGCTGATGGACGAGCCTTGCTCGGCCCTCGACCCGATCGCCACCGGCAAAATCGAGGAACTCATCCACGAGCTCAAGGAGCAGTTCACGATCGTAATCGTGACCCACTCCATGCAGCAGGCCGCCCGTGTGTCTGATCGCACGGCCTTCTTCTACCTCGGCAAGCAGATCGAATACGATACTACCGAGAAAATCTTCATGAACCCGTCGCAGGCCCAGACCGAGGCTTATATCTCGGGCCGTTTCGGTTGATCCTTTAACATAAAATACCATGCAACGCTTCTTCCACGACGAACTCCGCCAACTCCGGGACGACCTCATCCTGATGGGAGAGCGCTCGCTCGACATGTCCCGCCTGGTGCTCCGCGCCGTCGAGACTGGCGACGATTCATTGGCCCTGCAGGTCCGCGGTATGGATGACCGCGTCGATGAGCTCGAGAAGCGCGTCGACCGCGAAATCATGCGATACCTGACGCTCTTCGGTCCCATGGGTAGCGATGTCCGCCTGCTGCTCGCCGTCCGCGATATCGGCCATGATATCGAGCGTATTGCCGACGAGGCTTCCGTCATCGCCAAGCGTGCGATGGTTATCTCTGAGCGAGGACCGCTGAAGAACCTCCTGCACGTCCCGGCCGAAGGTATCATCGCCTGCGAAGTCCTGCGCCTCGCCCTCGACAGCTTCATCGAAGGCGATATCGAGAAAGCGCGCCTAGTCCTCGTGCGCGACGCTGAGATCGATGCCCTTAATCGCAAGAACTACGAGGACCTCTTCGGCAAGGCCGGTGATTCCACCAAGGTGTCCGCCTCCGATGTCGAGCTGATCTTCATCTCCAAGGCCCTCGAGCGCATCGGCGATCATTCTAAGAATATCGCCGAACAGGTCATCTTCCTTCTCTCCGGCGAGGACGTCCGCCACACCCGCTAAGTCTGCCGCCGGAAAAGTCTCCCTTGTCGGGCGGCTTTCCGGTGGTATGATGCGGGGATGGAAGTCGCACGTCGTCTCGGAGTCCTGGTCCTCGAATGGGGCTCCCTTGCATTGGGGGTCTTCTTGGCAAAATATTTCGATTTCCTTACCTACGGCGACGCGTTGACGCTCGGTGTCGTCGCGGTCGTACTCGGTCTGTTCAACTCTTTCCTTCGCCCATTCCTCCTAGCGATCTTCATGATCGTCTCGATTCCCATCCTGATCATCACCCTCGGCTTGGGTGCCTACCTGGTGCTTTTCGTGACCAACGGCGCCATCCTCGCCCTGACGGACAGCCTGATCAGGGACTTGCAGGTAAAGAGTTGGGCGATGGCTACCCTGACCATTTCGATTACTTCCTGGATGATCTCCTCTTCCGTCGGCATCGATCAGCTCAAGCCGCTGCGCCGGGCCAACGAAGCCAAGGCTAGCGCCCAGAAGGCCAAGGACGACGCCATCGATATCTAAGGCGAGCGAGGCTCGCCAGGGGGAGGGGTTGGG
>CAXNEN010000106.1:0-5529 GCA_964201505.1 Opitutales bacterium | reverse complement strand
GACCTGCCGAGGCTCTTTGATCGCTTTTATCGGACGGACAAATCCCGCCGGGCAGGGGGGAGTGGCTTGGGCCTGAGCATCGTCCGCCAGGTAGCCGAACTCCATGGGGGCTCCGCCACGGCGGAACCCGCCCGACCGAAGGGCCTACGAATCACGGTGACCCTGCCGGCATCGGCTTAGATCCAGGCATGAAAAACCCGCCGGTTTTCGGCGGGTTTTTGCTCCATTTTAAAGTGGAGCGCGCGACTGGACTTGAACCAGCAACAGCCACCTTGGCAAGGTGGTACTCTACCATTGAGCTACGCGCGCGTTGGACGGGAAGCAGACCAAACGCCCTATCGTGTGTCAAGCCTTTGGACGAACCTAAGGCGGGCAGGGCGGGGGGCTGGATAAAGTCCCTGCCTTTCAAGCAGGGCAGCCGCTTCATCGGAAAAAAGCCACTGGAGCGCCGGGCGCAATTCCTCGAGCTTATCCCGTCTCACATAAAGGAGCAGAGGAACCTGCAGTGGGTAATCCCCGTTATGGATGTTGTTCTCATCCGGACCATAGGCCGTCGTCGGGCGGCCAGGGCGTCCATCCGCGACTTGGAGAACCTTCCCACGCCCGGCTGGTGGGCGGGGCAGCAGAAGGACACTCCCTGCCCGGGAGGCCAGCAGATCGGCAGCGAGCTCCGGCTCGACCCGCAGCCTCACGTCGGCTCGGAAAGGTTGCCCCTCGAGGATCAACCCTTGGAAGACCTCCAAGACAAGGGTGCCGGGCGGCGAAGAGACCGCCGGGGTCATGAGTTCCGAGCGCGCGGCCGGGTCGATATCATTCCAATTACGGGCAAGGGTGCGGGCATCGCGCGCAAACGCGCTGGAGAGCTGTTCGAGAGTGATCTGGTCAAGTCGGTTGCCGGCATGGGTCGCGACAACGACCGCGCAACTGGCGAGCCGAAATTCGATAACGCCAGATTTGCCGAACGGGATCGGCACGGCTTCACGGGCGCGCAACATCAACACCGCCGCGGCGGCGCTGCCCTGCTGGAAGTCGCGGCGCCCAGGAAGGGTGCCGGCGAAATCAACAGCTAGTTTCGGTCCAGCCTTTTCCAGTCCTCGGGCGACGGATCCGGCCAGCAGGTCAGAGCCGACGAAATCAGCCGCGACCAAGGTGGCACAGGAGAAGAAGAAGGCGAACAATCTCACGCCGTCTCAGGGCCGGGATCTAATTCCGGCCAATGCAGGAGTTTGCGATGGAGCGTGCGACGCGAGATCCCCATCAGCTCGGCGGCACGCGTGCGGTTTCCCGCGGCAGCGGCCAAAGCCTGCTTCAGGAGCTGCTTCTCGTTCTGCTCCCGATCAAGGATATTACCACCGGTGGAGGGCAGGGCCGAAACCGCCACAGACGTCGCGGCGGGATGAGAGAAACGCGCATCCAAATCAGCGGCCGCGACCATTTTCCCAGAACGGAGTACGGCGAGATTCTCGCAGGCATTACGCAACTCACGGATGTTACCGGGCCAAGGATAACGGATAAGTACGGCCAGAGCTTCCGGCGAAAGCTTCGCGGCTCCGACCGAGTTCTCCTTCGCGAAGCGCTCGAGATAATGGGCAAGAAGGAGCGGGATGTCGTCCTGGCGTTCGCGCAGGGGCGGCAAGCGTAAGGGCACGACCGACAGGCGATAATAGAGATCTTCGCGAAACTTGCCCTCCTTGACCATCTGCAGGAGGTCGCGGTTCGTGGCGCAGACGAGGCGAAGGTCGAGAGCGATCGGGCGATGTGAGCCGAGGCGCTCGACGGAGCGGGTCTCCAGGAAGCGCAGGAGCTTCACCTGCGTGGTCGCATCAATCTCCCCAATTTCATCCAAGAAAAGAGTGCCCCCATCGGCCGATTCGAAACGACCCACGCGACGCTCGTTCGCGCCGGTGAACGCCCCCTTCTCATGACCGAACAATTCGGACTCGAGCAGGTTGGCAGGGATGGCGGCGCAATGCACCGCCATGAAAGGTCCTTTCGCGCGTTGGCTCGCCTGGTGGATCATCTGGGCGAAGAGCTCCTTGCCCGTGCCGGTCTCGCCGAGCAGAAGGATGGTCGCATTAGACGAAGCGACCGAACGAACCTGCTCGATTGAACGCTGGAGGGCGGAGGAAGAGCCAACGATCTCGCCGAGCGAAAACTTGCGGTCGAGTCGAGCCTTCAGCGTGACGACTTCCTTCTCGGTCGTGCGGGCCTTCAGCCCGCGATCGAGGACGAGTTCGACCTGGCGGAGATCCACCGGCTTCTGGAAGAACCAATACGCCCCCAGGCTCATCGCCTTCACGGCGGTGTCGACGTCACCGTAGGCCGTCATCATGATGCAGACCGGCTGGTTAGGCAGTTTAAGCGCCCGATTGATGACCGCCATACCGTCTTCGCCCGCCATGCGGAGATCCGTCAGGACCGCATCCGGCGGCACATCCTGCATGAGGCGCGCCGCTTCCGCGGCGTCCTTCGCGACGAAGGTCTCGTAGCGATCTTCCAGCGCCGCCCGCAGGCCTTCGCGGATGTTCTTCTCGTCGTCGACGATAAGGACCGTGGGTTTCATGGTTAAGCTTCTGAAGAAGTCTGGTGGTTGGCCGCGCCCCAGGCGCGGGCGGCCTTCTCGGCCAAAGCGATGCGCGCGCGGTCGACTTCGGCCAGACGAGCCTTGAGGTTCGCGTTAGAAACACGGGCGAGGTCGTCCAAGTCGCAGAGATACGTGCCATCAAGACCGTGGACGCCAGCGGCGAAATTACGCGGCACGCCAAGGTCGACGAGCAAAAGCGGACGACCGGAACGACGGCCGGCAATCTCGCGGAGCGCGACAGCATCGAGCAAGGCGCGTTCCACCGTGGCGCAGCCCACGATGACGTCGTGCGTGTGGGCCTGACGCAACGCGTCGGCGAGCGTGAGCGAAGATCCCGAGAACGCCCGCGAGGCGACCGAAACCTGAGAGGCGCCGCGAGAGACCAGCGCCTGGACGACTTGACGACCGATATCGCCCGTGCCGAGCACGAGCACGCGGGCTTCCGCGAGCGAACCGAATACACGCATCGCCAGTTCGACGGCGATGTTACCGAGGCTCACCTGGCCTTGGGAGATTCCCGTGTTAGTGCGGGCCCACGCTCCCGCCTGGAAGGCACGTTGGAAAACACGGTTAAGCACCGGGCCCGTCATCCCGCGTGCGAGTGCGTCGGCGTAGGCGTCCTTCACCTGCCCGGCGATCTCGACTTCGCCGACCATCTGGGACTCGAGACCAGAGACGACGGAGAAAAGGTGTTCGACGGCCTGCAGTCCAGGCACTGGACGAAGATGTTGGTCGAGCGCGACCGCGGGCGCGCCCGTGGCCTTGAGCAAGGCGCTGCGCACATGAAGGGCGGCCGCTTCGTCGCCGACGGCGTAAGCCTCGAGACGATTGCAGGTCGCAAGTAAGACCGCTTCGGCGAGACCCGCTTCGCGGGCGGCCGCGTAGAAGACCTCGGCTCCGCCCGCGGGGACCGTGAACGCCGCGCGTTCATCGAGGCCAGCGGTACGATGCGTGGCGCTCAGCGCCACCAGGTTGCGGGGGCACTCGCTCATCGAGAGGTGGGGAGCGAAAGATAAAGCGCCACGATGGCCGGAATCGCAATGAGCAGGGAGGCCCGCGCGTAAGAGGCGCCCTGGAGGCACTGGCGGCGGCGTTGCACGACGATCCAGAAACAAGCGAGCCAGGTAATGAGCGCCGCGATGAGCTTCGGGGCGGCGACGGCGGCAAGATCACGCTGCCCCCAGTCGGTCGCGCCAATCACCAGAGAAAGTCCGAGGAGCCAGACCGCCGCGCCCATCAGCTGCGAGCCGATACGATCGAGCGGCACGAGCGCGGGCAGCAGGGCGTAGATACCCCCAAACTGATGGCGCGCCAAGGCGCGATCTTGGAGGAGATAGGCGGCGGAGTTGAGCGCCTGCGCGCCGAGCACGCAGTAGGCAAGGATCGCGGCACCTACATGGATGGCGATGAGCGGCTTACCGGTCTTATCCAAGCCCGGATGTTCGACGACCCCGAGAAAAGCGGCCGCCACGATACACAGCGCGGTCGTGCCCGCGATCGCCCAAGTCGGCAGACGGTGGTTGAACGTCAGGTCGAGAAAGAGGGCCAAGCCCGATACGCCCCAGGCAATCGAGAGCAGCACTTCCGCCGCACTGGCGATGGGAAGGGAATGCGTGCGCAGCCCTTGGTAGGCCAGCATCGTGGTGAGCAGAACCCATCCGCCGCGGAGCAACCAGACTCCAGAGGCCTGCAATTTCCCAGAGGTGTCCCTCGGGGCCAGACCATCCAGCCCGGCTGCGGTCAAAAAAACCGAGGCACAACCCAACAAGCAGTCCCGGATCAAGGGATGGGCGGCAAGTTCGGCAGCCAAGGGGAACATGGGATGAGATAAGGGGAGGTGTGACATTTTGGCAAACCCTCAAGCCGTCCTGTTTTCTTGCGGAGGGGGGCAGGGGGGCTAGGTTGGCTATTCTTATGGCCCACGACCTCTACGACCTTACCCAGCACCCGCCCCGTAGCCCCCGCGTCCGCCTCGGCGGCTTCGTCATCCTCCCCCGGATGATCGATAAAGCCCGCGCCACCCAGATTGGTAAAAATGGCGATTACAACTACGCCTGCTCCCTGGATCGTAACGTCCTCGATTTTTTAGGCGTCGAGGCAGATGCACTTAAGTCGCAGATTGAGAATGGCTTAGGAGACGGAGAAATCTTGGCTTGGCTGATGGCTAACGCCAAGAAGCCCCGCTTGGGCCAAGAAATCGCGGCCTTCAGCGCCTTTCACGAGCAAAGAGCCCCCAGCGCACCGGCTGGGCGGGCTAAACTGACCGAATACCAGTCCGCCACCCCAGCGGGGGCCAAGCGCGAAGACATCGTCACCTGGTTCGACGTGCTCGACCTCGATGATCACCAGAGCTTCGGCGGCAAGGTCTGAGCCGGCTTCGCCGCTGGTTAAATAAATAGGTATTATTGGAATTATCGATACCCGGTGAGGGGAGAACTATGCTATAATTACCGTATGAAAACGTTCCTCGCCTCCGTCAGCCTCATGCTCTGCGCCGCCCTCGCCTCCGCCGCCGACTTTGATTGGAAAACGCGCTTCCCGGAAGGCCTCGTCGATGCAAACGGCAAGGCCGTCGACCTCGCTACGCTGAAGAATAAGACCGTGGCGGTGTACTGCTCCGCCCACTGGTGCCCGCCGTGCCGAGTCTTCACGCCGCAACTTGTCAAGTTCGCCAACGCCAACAAGACCAAGCTCGCCGTGGTCTTTATCAGCAGCGACAAGGGCGCGGACGAGATGTTCGCTTACATGAAGGAAACTAAAATGCCCTGGCCCGCCGTCCCTTTCAGGTCTGCGGGAGGCGGGGCGATTCAGAAGGAACAGGACGTGTCCGGTATCCCAACGCTCCTCGTGTACGGCAAAAATGGCGAGCTTCTCACCAAGAACGGCCGGGATTTGGACGGCCTCAAGAAGCTACTCGGCAAGTAAGTGCCCAAGCGACCGAGACG
>CAXNEN010000105.1:0-5559 GCA_964201505.1 Opitutales bacterium | reverse complement strand
GACGGAAATCACCGCCGCCTCGGAGAGGAACTGCAGGAAGAGGTCGGACCCGCGTGCGCCAACTGCCTTACGGACGCCGATCTCGCGGATGCGTTCATTAATGGAGGCCAGCATCACGTTCATGATGCCAATGCCACCGACGAAGAGGGAGATCCCGGCCACGCCGCCGAGCGAAAGCTTGAAGGCCGCCTCCGTCTTGCGGAAATCCGCGAGCGTCTGCTCGTTGGTCGTGATGGCGAAGTCGCGCAGACCTTTATGGCCAGCCAGCATCGTGCGCTCGGTCTGCTCGACCGCATCATGCAGGAGGTCGGCGTCGCCGATACGCAGGCCAAGGCCACTCAGCCGGTCGTTGCCGATGAGCTTCGCCTGGGCCGTCGAGACGGGGATGAGCGCCCCGCTATTACGCCAGCGCCAAGAGCCGCCGGAGCTGCGGGAATTAGCGGAGCGAATCTGCATACCGCTGCCCTCGATATTATTGAGCACCCCGATGACCGTGAAGCGGCGGCCGCGGATCTTGATTACTTTGCCCACGGGATCCACGTTGGCGCCAAATAGTTCAGGCACGACGGCCGAGCCCAGGACGATGACGTCGTTCATGTTGAGCACGTCGAGGTCGCTGATGAAGCGGCCGAAGCCGGGGTCGACCCAACGCTTGGCGACTGGTAGGTAGTCCGCCGTGACGCCAGTGACGTAGGTGCTCGTCTCGCTTCCGTCGATAATCAGGCGCTCGAACCCGACGCGAGCTTCAGGCGAGATATTATCCACCAGCGGCACCGTCTTGCGGATGCGTTCCACATCCCGCATGGTGATGCCTTCGGAAAGCTCGGCCAGATGCTCCTGCTCTTTCGGGAGCTGCTCGCGGGTGACCGTGATTTTTTCGATGCCACCCATGGCGTCGACGAACTGCCGAAAATTACCGACCATCCCCTGAACGACGGTGACCATGGCGACGAGTGAGGCCACGCCGAGGATGATCCCCGACATCGAGAGGAGCGAGCGGACCTTGTTGGCCTGAAGCTCACGCAGGCCGTTGACGATGGCCGGCCGGATGCGATCGAAGAGCTTCATCGGGTGCGGTCCTCCTGGACGCGACCTTCACGCATCGAAATCACGCGATGGGCCTTCTCGGCGACGGAAAGGTCGTGCGTGACGAGCACCACGGTGATGCCTTCCTTGATCAGCGAGCCGAGCAGGTCGAGGATACGGTCGATGTTCTTCACGTCGAGATTGCCGGTCGGTTCGTCGGCGAAGATGATTGCAGGCGAGCCCACGAGGGCACGCGCGATGGCAACGCGCTGGCGTTCGCCGCCGGAGAGCTGGCTCGGGCGATGATCGAGGCGATGCGACATCCCGACGCGTTCGAGCGCGACGGCGGCGGCGGCGGCATTGGCAACGGGGTCCGAGTCCTCGCGATACAGCATCGGCAAGGCCACGTTCTCGAGAACCGTGAGGCGAGGCAGCAGATTAAAGGACTGGAAGACGAAACCGACGCGGTTGGAGCGATACCAGGCGCGCAGGTCGGGCTCAATCTTGGCGACTTCCTGGCCGTCGAAGACGATGCTGCCTTCGGTCGGCGTATCCATGAAGCCGAGGATATGCATCAGGGTCGACTTGCCCGAACCCGACGGCCCAAGGATGGCGACAAACTCGCCTTGCTGGAAATCGAGGTCGACGCCCGCAAGCGCATGCACGGTCTCGTCGCCCATGACGTAAGCCTTACGCAGGCCGCGGATGGCGATGAGCGCGGGCATCTCAGCGGATAATCGCGGGGCGGACGGCGGCGGGGCGGATGAGGCTGACGATATCCCCCGGGGTGACACCTTCCTTGATTTGGGACCAGCCAGCATCACTGAGTCCCACCTTCACCTTGCGAGCGTCCCATTCACCGTCGGCATTACGAACGTAGACAAGGCGATCGGCGCCGTCGATGAAGACGGCCGAAACCGGCACAGCGGTGCACCCCTTGACGCTGTCGACAGTCACGGTGACGTTAGCGCTAATACCTGGGCGGA
This sequence comes from Opitutales bacterium, assembly GCA_964201505.1. Lineage (GTDB taxonomy): Bacteria > Verrucomicrobiota > Verrucomicrobiia > Opitutales > UBA953 > UBA953. Next base: position 3,547 of record CAXNEN010000105.1, on the reverse strand, counting down.
CGCCGTCACCAGAGGAGAAGGAGACCTGGGTCGGGAAGACGCGCAAATCAGGCACCTTGAGGTCAGCCGTGCCGAACGGAGTCATGAAGTTAATCTTGCCGGGCTTGCGCAGGCTAGGAATCGAGTCGAAAGTCACCGCCGCATCCTTACCGATCTCGACACGTGTGGCGGCGAACTCGTTGAGGTTGACGTCGACCCGCAGGAGTGAGGTATCGGAAATCGTCATAATGAGCGTGCCGCTATTGATTGACTGGGCGCCGATGACAATTTGGCCCTCCAGGATCGTGCAGTCGGAAACCTGGCCGTCATGCGGAGCCCGAATCACCGTCTTGCGGACGTTCTCGGAAGCCTTGTCCAGACGGGATTGGGCGATCTCACTCTGGAGCTTCGCGACCTCGTAGGCGGTCTTGGCGTCGAGCATCTCGCGCTCGGAGACAAAGCCCTTGGCCCGGAGAGCCTCCGAACGGCGGAGGTCGCGGGTAATTTTTTCCAGAGTGAACTTCTGCAGCTGCAAGGTGCGACCGGCTTCATCCGCATCGGCCTTGGCGAGGACTGGGTCAAGTTCGGCGAGGACCTGGTCCTTCTTCACCATTTCGCCCGTCTGGACGTAGAGCTTCTGGAGCTTGCCGCTGACTTCCGCGCGGATGTTGCTGTAAATCACGGCGCGGACGAAGCCCGCGGCTTCGACTGTCTCGAGGATATCGCGCTTTTCGGCCTTGGCTTCGAAGGCGGGGGAGAGCGGCTGACGGCCGCCGCCTTTCTTTTTGGGCCAGAAGGTGAAAGTTAATCCGCCGATGACGGCGAGGATGACAAGGGGCTTGAGAAATTTCATGGGGCGGCGGTCAGAGGGGGGAGTGGGTCTTCGGAGCCGAGACCGGCACCGATTTTCTGCTCGATGGCGTCCATCGTGAAGCCGTGACGAGGAAGGATGGCTCCGTCTAGACGGGCGACCTTCGCGGAGGCCGCGCGGGCATCGAGGTGGGACTGCACCCAGTTGAGCTGGGCGGAATCAAGGGCGGCCTGCGCCTGGAGCACCCGGAGGACGTCGGACTGTCCAGCGTCGTAGCGAGCACGCTCCCCCTCGTAAGATTGGCGCTGTAACTCCAGCGAAGAGGTCGCGGCCTCCACTCGCGAACGGGCGGCTTCGAGTTCGCGCCACGAGGCCCGGGCGGAGAAGACAAGGTTTTGGCGAACGTCGGCGAGCCGGAGTTCGGCTTGACGGCGGGCGCGGTAAGCCGAACGCAGGGTCGCCGTCGACTCACGGAAGCCGAGGGGGAAACTGAGCCGTAGCTCCGCGTAGTTGCCCCAGCCGGACTGCTGACGATACGCATCGAGGCCGCCCGAGACGCCGGCGGCGGCCGAACCGTAACGGGCGGAACCCATCGAGAGATCGAGGCTGGGATGGTCGTTCTGTTCCGCCTGCGCGACAAGCGCTTCGGACTGGGCGATATTGGAAAGCTGGATGGAGGCGCCGAAATCGAAATCCGCAACCGTACGAATCCACGGAGCGAAAGCCGGCGGAGCCGATACCGCGGACGTCGGCATCTCTGCGACAAGTAAGGCCGCCTCAACGGCGGCGGCATCACCTTGGCCGAGCAGGCGCCGGAGGCTCATCTCCGCGTTGTCGAGCGTCTGACGGGAATTCAGGACGGCGACCTGCTGACTGGCGACATCCGCCGCGGCCTGAAGCTCCTCGAGCACGGTAGCGTCGCCCAACGAACGTTTGGCGCGGATTTGGGCAAGGAAGGTCTCCGCGGAACGGAGGCTTGTCTCGCGTAGCGCGACGAGTTTGCGCGTACCAGCCAGCGACCAATAAGCGATCTCAGCGTCGCGGATGAGGTCAAGCGAAGCGGCACGCAGGGCGAGCCGATTACGATATGCGGCCTGGCGGGAGGAGATGAGTGAGCTCAGGTTCACCGCGCGCCAGCCGCCGGCGAGGAGCGGCTGGGTATAAACAACGTTGGTGCCGAGGTCGTACTGGGAAGCCGTCGCGAAGCTGCCCGATTCCTTCCAGGTGCGCGTCAGGCCGGTGCCGACGGAGAGCGTGCCGCCCCAGGTGAACTTCTGGCTCAGCGCCACATCGGAGTCATGCCAGCGCGTGGCCGGGAGTCCGCCCGTGAGGTCAGCCACGGAGCGGCTTCCATTGATGCGGTTAGTCCAGGCGAAGGTCGGGTCGAAGACCGACTCCGAGACCTCGACTGCATCCAAGGAGCGGAGGGCGTCGAGGCGGGTGACCGTCAGGCCGAGATTAAAAAGCAGGGTTCGGTCGATGGCCTTCTCGAGGGTGAGTGGCCCGGCGAGCGCGAGGGCGTTCGACGCAGGCACGCCCAGCTCGGCTCCCGGAAGGGAGGCCGCAGCCAGAAATGCCAAAGTGAGGACGAGCCGCATGGATTAGGTTAAGTACCTCATATCAGGGAGTTTGTTCCCACTGCAAAACAAAGCGGCGCACCTTTCAGTGCGCCGCAGGGTGACAACTGGAAACAGCCCTTACTTGGCCTTCGAAATCTCGACCAACTCGATCTCGAACTCGAGGACGGACTTGGCGGGAATCGGGCCCTGGCCCTGCTCGCCGTAGGCGATGGCGGCCGGGCAATAGAGGATAATCTTGCCCCCAACGCCGATGAGCTGGACGCCTTCGGTCCAAGCCGGGATCACACCGCTGAGCGGGAATTCGGTCGGCTCGTTGTTACGGGTCTTGGTGGAGTCGAAGACCTTACCATCGACGAGCTTGCCTTCATAAAGGCACTTCACGGTCGATTCTTTCGTTGGCTTCACGGCGGAACCCGGAGCGAGAATCTTGTAACGGAGACCCGTGGCGGTCTTCGTCACCGACTTATCGGTGTCGATCTTGGCGAGGAACTCGTCGTTCTGCTTGCCCCACTTGCCGGCCTTGGCGTTGACGCGTTCCTGGAACATGGCGTCGGCGCCTTCGCCCAGTTCAGCGGGGTTGAACTTCGGCTTTTCGCCGCGCAGCGCCTGGCGCACGCCGGCGAGGAAGAGTTCGACCTCCTCGTCGGTGAGCTCAAGCTGCGAGTTCACTTGGGGCATGGGGGATTGGCTGGCGATGGAGAAGCCAAGCATGGTCCAGGCCTGTTTGACCTGTTCGAGGGTGAGCGGTTTCACGATTTTTGCGGGGGGAGGAGTGGGAGCGACGACGACGGGCTTCGGCGCGTCGGCGGCGTGGAGAGATGCGACGGCGACGGCCAGCGCGGCGAGGACGGGGTATTTCATGGGAGAGGGGGTCGTAGCCGATTCAGGCCTTCGGGGGAAGCACCTTTGCGTGCTCCTGCAAAGAACTGACCGTGAGGGGGTGCTCGCGCAGGGAGCGGATGCCCAGGACCGCCGCGCGGGCCGCGTTCATCGTGGAGGCCATGTACACGCCCCGCATGACGGCTTCGGAGCGCATCGCGTTCTCATCCTTGCGGGGGAGCATGCCGGCGGCGGTGTTCACGATCATCTGCAGCTGGCCGTTCTTCAGGAGGTCGAGCGCATTGGGGCGAGCGCCTTCGGAGATCTTACCGAGCTTGGTGACCTTGACGCCAGCGGC
>CAXNEN010000104.1:0-5564 GCA_964201505.1 Opitutales bacterium | reverse complement strand
CCGGCATGCAGCTTGGAGAGCATGGCGTACTGGTCGTGGGGGATGAGTAGGGTCATGTGCTCATCCCGGCTGGCAGCGCATTCCTCGAGGCGTTGGAGGAGGGCGGGGAGGCCTTCCCCGGTCCGGGTGCTGACGAGCTTGGCGTCAGGGTAGGCCGCGAGGGCCTGGGCGCGTTCGACCTCGTCGCACAAGTCGACCTTGTTGAGCACGGTAATCACGGGACGATCACCGGCACCGATTTCGGTGAGGACCTGTAAGGTGGTCTCGGCGTGCTTGTCGCGCTCGGGTGATCCGAGGTCGATGACGTGGACGAGGAAGTCGGCCTGCACGGCTTCCTCGAGCGTGGCCTTGAAGGCTTCGACCAGGCGGTGCGGGAGGCGGCGCACGAAGCCCACGGTGTCCGTGAGTAGTAATGCGCGGCCGGAGGGCAGGGCGAGGCGGCGTGTGGTCGGGTCGAGCGTGGCGAAGAGCTTGTTCGCCGCGAGCACCTCGGAGCCGGTGAGCTTGTTGAGGAGCGAGGATTTGCCGGCGTTGGTGTAGCCGACAATCGAGAAGGTCGGGAGCGGGACACGTTTGCGCTGTTTGCGTTGCGTGGCGCGCTGGGCGACGACTTCCGCCAGATCGCGGCGGACCTTGGCGATCTTATCGCGGATCTTGCGCTGGTCCATTTCCAGCTGGGTCTCACCGGCGTCGCGCTGCATCGTGCCGCCGCCGCGTTGGCGGTCCAAGTGGGACCAGAGACGCTTCAGACGCGGCAGCATCTGCTGCAGCGCGGCGAGTTCCACCTGGAGCACAGCCTCACGCGTCTTCGCGCGGGTGATGAAGATATCGAGAATGATCTCCTGGCGGTCGATGGCACGGAGCTTAGCGTCCTTCTCCCAGTTGCGTTGCTGGGCGGGCGTCAGTTCGTCGTCGAAGATGATCAGTCCGCACTCTTTATCGCGGGCCAGCTGGGCGATCTCCTCGAGCTTGCCGGAGCCGACGAGTGTGCGCGGGTTTTCCTCGCGGAGCTTGGCGATGATTGAACCGCGGATCTCGACGCCGACGTTGCTGACGAGCTCATGGAGCTCATCGAGCAGCGCCTGGGCTTCTGCAGCCGTGTCGTCTTGGCGTTGCAATCCAACCAGGATCGCGCGGTTGGAACGTGCGATGACCTCGGGGTCGAAGGGGTCGAGCGGCTTTTCTAGTTGGTCTTCGGATTCGGACACGTGACAGAAATAAAAAGGGGAAGGGCACTCTGGCCCTTCCCCTTTCCTGAAGCAAAGCGATTTACAGGGACTTATTGGCCGAATTCCACCCAGTCCACGTTCATCAGCCCGCCGCCCTTCTTGGGGTTGGTCAGGACGAGGTAGACATCATGGCGGCCGGGCGTGGGCGTCAGCTTGGCCTTACTTTCGACGAACTTATTCCAGTCGCCCGAGTAGGTAATGTCGACGGTGGCGACAATCGGACCGGTGGCCGAATCAAGACGGACTTCGATCTGGCTGTCTTTGGCGCCGCCGCCGGCGGCGACGTTGACCTTGACGTTCTTGGTGTCGGCGAGGTTCAGGTTAGTGAACTTGATGGTGGTGCCATGGTTGGTGGAGCCAATGGCCTTACCGGTATTCTTGGCGTTGGTGATCTCGCCAGATTCGGCTTCCAGGCGGCGGTGGCGGAGAGCGATGGCGGCCTTGCCCGAGAGCGGACCAGCGGCCCCCGCTCCAATGTCGGTGAAGATGGCTTCAAGCAGGAGGGTACCGGGCTTATTGTCCTTGGGCGCGGTCAGCTGGCCATCGAGCCCGCGGGTGAGAATCGGGCCGCCTTTGCCTTTCTCGAGCGCCAGCATCCAACGCACCATGATGGCGACTTCGTCCTCGGTGTGTTGCGGGTGGGCGAGCATCGGGACTTGGCCCCAGACGCCGCTGCCGCCGAGGCGGACCTTCTGATTCAGGAGTTCGTCGGCGCCAGCCTGCTTACGATACTTGTCGGCGATGGCGACGAACGCCGGACCAACCAGCGGGGTTTCCATCGCATGGCAGTTAAAGCAGTCGCTCTGGCGCATGAGGGAAAGGCCCGGATCGACCGCGACAGCCTTGCCGTCGGCGGGGAGGAAGGAGGAGGTCACCAGCGTGCGCACGCCGAACTCGGCCGCCTTGATGTCGGAGGAGCCGTCTTCAGCGTCCTGCACGGTCACCTTATAGCTGAGCGGCTTACCGGGCGTGAAGAAGTCGCCGCTCTGCGGTGCGATGAAGTTTACCACCGGGATGGTATTGCCGACGACGATGGGCGTGGCACGCGTCGTGGTACCGCCCTGACCATCGGTCACGGTGAGCTCGATGCTGAAATTACCAGCGGTCTCGAGCGCGACGGAGAGCTCTTCGCCTTCGCCGAGCTTCTTGTCTCCCGGCTGTAGCTTCCAAGCATAAGTGAGCTTACCGCCGTCGAGGTCGCGTGTGCCCTTTGCGGAGAGCGTGGTCTTCAGGGGGGCCGGACCGGCGGACGTGGCGACGGCAAGCCTGGCCACCGGCTGCAGGTTGCCGCGGACGTAGGAGATCTTCAGTATCGCGGAGTCGGCGTTGACGCCCCAGGTCTCGCCGTAGTCGAGCAGGTAGAGGCAGCCGTCGGGGCCGAAGGCCGCATCTACCGGGCGGCGGAGGACTGTAGCGCCATTATCGATGAGGGCCTGCTGCTTCTTGCGTTGATCGTCGGAGTTGGCGGCCACGAAGGTCGTGGGGGCGAAAGCTTCCAGCCCCTTGAGGTCGGAGTTGGCGTCGAGGCGTGCCCACTTGATGAACGGACGTTGCCAATCCCAGAAGAGGAGGGAGCGATCAAAGTGCTTGGGGAAGCCGTTGGTTTTCTCGAAGGACTCCTGCCAGTAGAAGACTGGGCCCGCGCAGGCGGTGCGCCCGCCCTCGCCGAGTTCGGGCCACTGTTCCGAGACGGCGTACGGCCAGTAGATAAAGGCCGGCACGGCGGGCGGGAGTTCCACGAGGCCGGTATTATTCCGGCTCTTGTTCATTGGCGCCTTGGGGTCGAAGAGCTTGCCGACGGTGTCCGTCGCGTAATCGTATTCGGCGTAGGGGGAGTTGTTGCCGACAAAGAGCGGGTAGCCAAAGTTACCGGCCTTCTTGGCCTGGTTGATCTCGTCGTAGCCGCGGGAGCCGCGGGGGCCGTCATTGCGGGCGTCCGGGCCGACCTCGCCCCAGTAGACGTAGCCCGTCTTTGGGTCGATGTTCATGCGCCAAGGATTGCGCGTGCCCATCGCGAAGATCTCGGGGCGGGTCTTGGGCGTGCCGGGCTTGAAGAGATTGCCTTCGGGGATGCTGTACGTCGCGTCAGCGTTGACGCGGATACGGTTCACCTTGCCGACGAGCGTGTTGGTGTTGGAGGAAGTGCGCTGGCCATCCCAAGGTTCCTTGCCCAGGCGCTGGTCGAGCGGACCGTAGCCCTTGCTGTCGCCGAAGGGACTGGTGTTGTCGCCTGTCGAGAAATACAGGCAGCCGTCTGGCCCGAACCTCAGCGAGGCTCCGTGGTGACAGCACTGCAGGCGCTGCTCTTCGTACTTGAGGATGAGTTTTTCGCTGCCGGCAACGAGTTTGTCGTCCTTCACGTCGAAGCGGGAGAGGTACTGGCCGTCGAAGCCGACGGGCGAGTAGATGAGATAGATCCAGCCGTTCTGGGCGAACTTCGGGTCGAGCGCGAAGGTGAGGAAGCCGTTCTCCTGATCCTTGAAGATTTGCAGCTCGGCCACAAGCGTGACTCGCTTCGTCTTCGGATTGTAGATCTTAAGCGAGCCAGCGTATTCGTTAAACCAGATGCGGCCATCGGGTCCGAATTCGAGGTGCATCGGCTGCGGGAGTCCGGTGAGTAGCGTCTCGGTCTGGAACCGGACGTCCTCGGGCAGGGCGTCAGCGTCGCGGGCGGCCGAAGTGGCGGCCAGTAGGGCGGAGCAAAGCAGGGAAAGGAGACGGATAGGGGTAGGAGCCATGATAGGTTGACCTTGGGGAAGGTAGGGGGTTCCCGCAGGTTAAGTAAATATGAGGGAGTGCAAGCGGGGAGCAGAGCAGGGGTAGGGGTGGGGGTAGGGGTAGTTGAAATGCTAAAATAGAACGTCCGCCGAAAGGCGGACGTCTTAGGGGGGCTATCTTGGCTCAGATTAACCCAAGTTGCATCTTCCCGTCCTCGGAGATCATGGTCTGGGTCCACGGTGGATCCCAGACGATGTCGACGCGGGCCTGGTTGATGCCGGGGACGCCAAGCACGCGGTTGCGCGCGTCTTCGGCGATGACGGGACCCATTCCGCAGCCTGGCGCGGTGAGCGTCATGGCGACGACGACGCTGTGGCGGTCAGGAGAGTTTTCCAGCGGCTCGACCTTGAGCGAGTACACGAGGCCGAGGTCCACGATGTTCACGGGGATTTCCGGATCAAAAACCTTCTTGAGACTTTCCCAGACGGCTTCGTCGGAAGGCTTACCGGTGTGGCCAGCATGTTCGGCTATGCCGACGGAACCATGGGCGTCCGTCTTGCCTTCGTTCTCGGTGGTATCGGACGGGACTTCTTCGCCGAGGCTGTCGGCGTCGCTCCCCTTGATGCGGAACATACCGGTGTCGCAGACGACGGTGAAGTTACCGCCGAGACGGTGCGTGATGGTAACCTTGGTGCCGGCGGGCAGCACGGCGGGTTCGCCCGCGGGAATCACGGTGGCTTGCACGTCGCGCGTGAGGACGCGGTCGTGTGGGCTGGGCGTGTGGCGCTGGCCAGTGGTGTCGTCGCTCATATTCAGGCTTGGTGGAATTTAAGGCGGAGCATCTCGCGTACCGTGGCGGCAGCTTCTTCATGGCCGACCTTGGCGAGGACTTCCTCGAGGAAGCCCTGCGCGAGCAGCTCCTGGGCGACAGCGAGCGGGATGCCGCGGGCGCGCAGGTAGAAGAGCTCGGCGGGGTCGATCTGGCCGGTCGTCGCGCCGTGCGAGCATTTCACGTCGTTGGCTTCGATCTCGAGGCCAGGTAGGGAATCCGCTTCGGCGTCCGGCGAGAGCAGGAGATTGCGGTTGGTCTGGTAGGCGTCGGTGCGCTGGGCGTCCGGGGCGACTTTGATGAGGCCCGAGAAGATGGTGCGGGCCTTGCCGAGCAAGGCGTTCTTGAAGAGCAAGTCGGACTTTGCATGGCCCGCGGTGTGGATCTGCAGCGTGCGCTGGTCGAACTCCTGTTCGCCCGAGGCGACGGAGATACCGTAGAGACGCACGTCGGCGCCTTCGCCGTCGATGCGCACGGTGTTCTCGAGGCGGGCGCGACGGGAGCCGATGGCGGCGTTGACGGAACTGATGAGCGCATCACGTCCGCCGCAGGTGTTATCGATTTGGAAGGACTGTGTAGCGGAACCCCAGGCCTGCACCGCGAGGTGGCGGACCTGTGAGCCCGTCCCAGCATGGATGTCGGCGGCGGAAATCGCGAGGGCGCGCTGGTCGGCCTTGGCGGCGAGGTGGAAGTCGTGGATGTCGGCCTTGGCGCGTTCACCGGTGACGATGAGCGCGTGCGGGAAGACGGCGACGTCATCGGTGAGCGTCCACGTGACCGAGACGAAC
>CAXNEN010000103.1:0-5565 GCA_964201505.1 Opitutales bacterium | reverse complement strand
GGAAGCCACGACCACGCGGGATTTGCCGTCGGGCTTGAAGGCCACGGCGACCTTCTCGAAGGGCCCGGCGTTGGCGGAACCGACATCGACGGCGCCCATGCCAGGACCGCTCATCGTGACGAGCGGTTCGAACTTCAGGCGGGTTTCGGCGCCGGAGATCAGGCCGATGGAGCCGGCTTCCATGAAGGCGAGTTCGCGCAGGTCCGACGTGAGCGGCGATTCCTTCGAGAACGCGGCGTTACCGGCAGCGAAGGCCGGTTGGTATTGCACGGCATCGCCGCGGGAGCTGCGAATGGAGACCGAGCTGGCGGAGTCGCCCATGACGGCGTCGAGGTCGACGTTGACGCCCCAAGCCCGGAGCAAGGCGGGATCGCTCGCGGCCGTGAGGGCCATCGGCGCCATCATGAAGGGCATGTTGCCTTGCGAGAACTTTTGGATGCGCGAGAGCGGGTCGACGGCCGCGAAAACCGACCCGCCCTTGAGCAGGAACTGGTCGATCGCGTAGGCGAGTTGTTCGTCGATATGGTGGGCGTGGACGAGCGCCACGACGGCGACGTCCTTCGGCAGTTCGCTGGCGGTGGTATTGAGCGTGATCACCTCGTAAGACTGGCTGAGTTCGGCGAGGAGTAAGTCGGCCGGACCGGCCTGCTGATCTCCGCCCTGCGGGATTTGGTTGCTGATCGGAAGCGAACTAATGAAGGCGAGTTTCGGGCGGTCGAGGCGCGAGGCCGAGGCGATCAGCTTGGAAAGATCGAACTCCAGGAAGCGTTCGCGCGATGGGTCGAGCATCGGCACGGCCTTCACCGTATCGGCCTGCTGGGCGGTCAGGCCGAGGTAAGCGCTGCCTTGCGCGGCGCGCATCGGGGCGATGCCCTGACGCTGGGCGCGCTGTTCTTCCTTCGTGTCCGGGCGCGGGTCGGTGACAATCAGCTTCACCTTGCCGCCGGAGGCCGCGACGTATTCGCGGAGGAGCGTCTCGACGCGGCGCGCGTAGCTTTCGAGGTATGGGCGCAGCTTTACGTCGGAGCGGCTGACGAAGAATTCGAGCGTCACCGGTTCATCGAGCTTGGTGACGATCCGCTTCGAGCCCGGTGAGAGCGTGAAGGTGCGGTCGGCGGTGAGGTCGACGCGGGCGGGGATGGCGCCGGAGATCAGGTTGACGAAGAACGCCGCCGCGAGGACGGCGAAGGTGGCGAGCAGGGCTTGGGAGCGGTTCATGGCTGGGTTTCCGGTTAGCGGCGTTCGACGATGATGGTGCTCAACCCGAGGCCGGCGAAGGCGACGGAGAGGAAGTAGGCGATGGGGCGCACGTCGACGAGGCCGAGCGTGAACGGTTCGAGATTACGCCAGAGTCCGAGGCGACGGATCTCGTCGACGCCGGCGGAGCCGATGAGGCCGGCGAGGAGTTCGTCGAAGACGCCGTAGCCGACGAGCACGAGGAGGAAGCAGGCGAGGAAGCCGGTCACGAAGGCGATGACTTGGCTGCGGGTGAGGGCGGAGGCGATAGCCGCGATGCCGAGGCAGGCACCGGCGCAGAGCAGCGATCCCGTGTAGCCCGCGATGATCACGCCCCAGTCAGGATCGCCGAGCCAACCGACCGTGAGGGCGACCGGGACGGTCATCAATAGTGCGCACGCCAGGAAGAGCCAGGCGGCGAGGAACTTACCGAGCGCGGCCTGCCAGACCGTGATTGGCCAGGTCAGGAGCAGCTCGATGGTGCCTTGGCGGCGTTCTTCGGCCCAGAGGCGAGCGCCGGCGGCGGGAGCGAGGAACGCCCAGAGCCACGGATGGTAGAGGAAGAAACGATCCAGGCTGGCGATGCCGGATTCGTAGAGCCCGCCGACGAAGAACGCCAGGGACACCGCGAACGCGTTGAACACCGCGAGGAAGACGTACGCTAGCGGCGTGCGGAAGTAGCCAGCGAATTCGCGGCGGACCATCGCCGTGAAAGGCTTGAGTCCGGGCGAGGGGGATTTTTCGGAAGAGGACATGACGATAAGATTAGGCGGTGAGTTGGCGGAAGACGGCGTTGAGGTCGGTGCCCCGGGCGAGGAACTTATCACGGGACTCGTCGCAGCGGACTTCGCCCTTCGCGATCACGATGACGCGGGTACAGAGTTCGCCGACTTCCTCGAGGATGTGGGTCGAGACAATGACGGCCTTGCGGGCGGCCATCTCCTTCAGGATGCGGCGCACCTCGAACTTCTGGTTCGGGTCCAGGCCATCGGTCGGTTCGTCGAGGATGAGCACCTCGGGGTCGTGGATGACTGCTTGGGCGAAGCCCACGCGCATGCGGTAGCCCTTGGAGAGCGTGTCGATCGTCTGCGCGGCGACTTCGTTGAGGCGGCAGAGCTCGAGCGTCTTCCGGACGCTTTCGGCCGGATCGGCCAGGCCACGGAGATCGGCGGCGAAGCGGAGGAATTCGCGGACGGTCATCTCACCGTAAGCGGGCGCGCCTTCCGGCGAGTAGCCCAGATGCTGTTTGGCCTGGACCGCCTGGTCGGCGACGTCGAAGCCCGCGATGACTGCGGCGCCTTCATCGGCGCGGAGGTGACCCGTGAGCATCTTCATCGTGGTCGATTTACCGGCGCCGTTGGGCCCGAGGAATCCCACGACCTCGCCGCGGTCCACGGCGAAGGAGACGGCATGGACGGCGCGGATGGCGCCGAAGGATTTGGACAGATTCTTGGCTTCAATGAGGGGCATGGCGGAAAAGTTAGCGGGATTGCGGGGTACCCATGACGGCGAGGCGGATGTCGGCCTGTTGGAGACGCTCCGCGATACGGATGATCAGCAGCTGATTGAACTCGAGCTGCTTCACCGGGGCGGCGGGGTGATACCAGTACATCAGGCGGATGTTGATGGCCCAGTCGGAGAACTCCGTCACGTGAACGAGGGGCGGGTGGCTGGGCTCGAAGCCTTCGTGATTGACCAACAGTTCGTGGACGATGGCGACGGCCTCGCGGACCTTCGCGGCCGGCGTATTGGCCTCGAGGTGGACGAGGTCCTGCGCGCGGATGAAATCACGGCGTGTGATGTTGACGATGGCGCGCGTGGCGAGGTCGCCGTTGGGGATGGCGAGCCGCTGGCCGTCGAGCATGATGATGGTCGTGGAGCGCAGGCCGAGGGACTCCACCTTGCCCTCATGGCTGCCGATGTTGATCGTGTCGCCGAGCGAGAAGGGTTGGTCGATGATGAGCATCACTGCGCCGAAGACGTTCTTGATCGTGTCTTGCGAGGCGAAGGCTAGGCCGACAACGGCGCCGGCCAGCAGGCCGAGAATCGCGTCCGAGGACTTCGGGTCGATGATTGAGATAGCCTTGAAGGTGCCGACGAGGAGGACCGTGATGCGGATGACCGTGGAGAACATCGGGACCAGAATATCATCCAACTTGTTGTCCGACTGGTCGGCGATTTTCTGGGCCCAGGCGATCGGGATCGCGACGAGGTAGAAGATCGCGGCCGTGTGCGCCAAGGAGCAGAGGAAGGTCCCGCTCGTGACGGCGAAATTCAGCCAACCAATGTAGGCGAGGGCCTCCTTGAAGTCCTTGATGAGGAAAAGAAGGGTATAGGCGGGGAGGATATAGGGGAGTGACTTACCGAGGGCGGCGACGGTGGCCTCGGCGATCGGGCTGCTGCCGAACTTCGTCGAGACCCAGCGCATAAGTTTGTCGGCCACCCAGCCGATGAGATAGGCGACCGCGATGAAGCCGATGGCGTGGATGATGATCTTGCTCCAGTCGTCAGGGGCCTTGGCGATGACCTTGCTGAGGTCGCCGATGATGAAGTGGTCCACGGGTAAGGCGGCCGGGGCAGGGGTGGCGACAGGGGCAGATTGGGCGAGCAGCATGGAGGGGACGAATTAGGCGAAGGGCTTTCTAGGCGGACGCTTTCCGCATTTCAAGCGTCACCGAGCCTCCAATCCGCTTGATGCGGGACGGCCCCCTTGCCACGCTGGGGGAACCGGAATGAGCGAAACTAGCGAAAAAAAGCCCTCCAAGCCCGTGGTGCTGACCTGCGCCCAGCCGACCGGCCGCCTCCACCTCGGTAATTACCTCGGAGCCGTGCTCAACTGGGGACGGATGCAGGACGACAACGAATGCTATTTCGGCATCGTCGACCAGCACGCCATCACGGTGCCGTATGTCCCGGCCCAGCTCCGTGAGAACACCTATTCCTGTCTGGCCCAGTACGTGGCTTGTGGCCTGGACCCGGCCCGGAGCCGGCTCTTCGTCCAATCGCATGTCATCGGCCACACCGAGCTCGCCTGGATCCTTGGCTGCCTCTGCCCGCTCGGCCAGCTCGAGCGTATGACCCAGTTCAAGGACAAGTCGCGCAAGCAGGAGTCAATCGACGCTGGCCTGCTCTTCTATCCAGTACTGATGGCGGCGGACATTCTGCTCTATAACGCTTCCCTCGTCCCGGTTGGCGACGACCAGAAACAGCACCTCGAGCTCGCCCGCGACTTAGCCGAGAAGTTTAACAGCCGTTACTCCGATACCTTCAAGGTGCCGGAGCCCCTCATCTCCAAGGTCGGCTCGCGCATCATGTCGCTGCAGGATCCGACCGCAAAGATGTCGAAGTCCGATCCGAACCACTCCGCGACCGTCTTCATTACCGACCGCCCTGAGGACGTCCGAAAGAAGATCATGTCCGCCGTGACCGATTCTACCGCTGACGTCCGTTCTGGCCCGGACAAGCCCGGCGTCACCAACCTGCTCTCAATCATGTCGGCCTGCACGGGACGCTCCGTCGCGACCCTCGAGGGGGAATTTACGGGCAAGGGCTACGGCGACTTCAAGAAGACCGTCGCCGATGCCGTGGTCGCCACGCTCGACCCCGTGCGTCTCCGCTACGACGAGCTTATTAAAGACCGCGGCGAACTTGACCGCATCTTCAAGTCTGGTGCTGACCAGGCTCAGGCCACCGCCTTCCGCACGCTCTCCAAGGTCAACCGCAAGGTCGGCTTCGTCGAGCGTCCGCGCTAAACCCACTTACCCCGTACCCCACATGAATCGCGAACTCGAGAAACTGCTCAAAGAAAAATGGTTCCTGGTCGCCGCCGACCTGATTGCCGTGTTTGCGATCCTAATCGCGATGCCGGATAAGCGCGACGGACTAGACACCTTCCTCATTATCTGCGCGATCCTCCTCGCCTCGCTCATCGTGGTCATCCCTGTGCTGCAGGACGGCGGCAGCAAGGCCGAGCGGCAAGCCGAGCAGGCTCGGCTCCGCGCCAAGCTCGCCGAGGAGATTGACCTGCAGCGGGATAATGTCCGCGCCGGTAACGAAGCCCTCAACCGGCGCATCGCCGAGGTGGAGTTATCAGCGCAGAAGGTCGCCGAGGCTTCCGCCGTGGCCGTCGCCCAGCGTGCTTCCGCTGAGATCAACGGCCTGAAATCCGCCCTCGTCGCGCTGGAGAAGAAATTGCAGGAAGCCACCGCCGCGACCCAGTCCACCGAAGCGGTCGATGAGCTGACCGAGAAGGTTGACGCATTGGCCACGACCGTCCGTGCCGTGGTCGCCGACGCCGACGAGGCCGCCGAAGCCGCCGGTAAGGCGAAG
>CAXNEN010000102.1:0-5567 GCA_964201505.1 Opitutales bacterium | reverse complement strand
ACGGCGGGGAGCAGGGCGTGCTCAGCGGCATGGATCTTATGGGCGAAGGATTCAAGGGTGTCACCAGGCTCACGGGATACGAGGGTCTGGCCGAGGTGGGCGCCGCCGTCGACTTTAGCGTTAACCCAATGGACAGTGCAGCCGGCCTCTGGGACGCCAGCGGCCCAGGCCTGGCCGATGCCATCGAGGCCGGGGAAAGCGGGGAGGAGGCTGGGGTGGAGGTTGATAATACGGCCGGCAAAGGCGTCAAGCAGGGGGGCCTTGATCACACGCATGAAGCCAGCGAGGACGATGAGGTCTACTTTCGCGGCCTTAAGGTCGTCCGCCCAGGCCTGCTCGCGCTCGGGGGAGAACTTCGTCTTGAAGGGGCCGGTGTCGAGGAAGCGGGCCGGCACGCCGTACTTTGGGCCGAGCTCCAGCATCTTGCAGGTCGCCACGTCGCACCAGATGCCGATCACCTTTGCCTTACCTAGGCTGCCTTCGGCTTGGGCACGGAGGACTGCGTCGGCGTTGGAGCCGCGACCAGAACCAAGGAGGGCGACGCGCATGACGGGAAGGTGTCGGCGTGGGCCGTCGCCTGCAAACGGATTTTCGAATTCAGACTTTGAACCCTTCGGCAAACCGCCGATGCTGGGCCGCACTGCTTCTTATGGAACGCCGCGAGTTTCTTAACCTCACCGCCCTAGGTTCGCTGGGCGCTATTGCTCTCTCTGGTTGTGCCGGCGGCGGAGGGGGTAGTGCCTACGCCGGCCCCTTGCCCGCCGCGCCGGCTCCGGTCGCGCCCTTCTCCGGTAAGGTCATGCTCGGTATCGATATACTCGCGGCCGAAGGGTTCGCCCGCCTTAAAGGTCTCCGCTGCGGCCTCGTGACACACCGTGCAGGCGTCAATGGCCTCGGCCAGCGCACGGTCGATGTGCTCGCCCGCGCACCGGGCGTCCAGCTCACGAAACTCTTCGGCCCGGAGCACGGCATCGACGGCGTGGCCAAAGCCGAAGTCTCCGTGAAGAACGCCAAAGATGCACGCACGGGCCTGCCGATTTATTCTTTGTATGGCGCGACGCGGCGGCCCACGCCAGAGATGCTGTCTGGACTCGATGTTATCCTCATCGATTTCCAGGACGTCGGTGCCCGCTCCTATACGTACATCAGCTGCATGCGGTATGTGATTGAAGCGTGCTTCTCGCTTCCTCGCCCCGTGCGCGTAATCGTCCTCGACCGACCCAATCCGCTCGGCGGCGAGAAGGTCGAAGGTCCGTTCCTTGATCGTAAGTGGCGCAGTTACGTGGGCGCGTACGAGACTCCTTATGTTCACGGTCTCACCATCGGCGAAATCGCACGCTGGGCCGTGGCCACGCCCGGGGTTCTTGAGCTCGACGAAGCCTTGCGTCAACGCGGCACGCTCGACGTCGTCGGGATGCACGGCTGGCGCCGTTCAATGACCTGGAACCTCACCGGCCTGAACTGGACGTCGACCTCGCCGATGATCAACAGCTCCAAGGCCGCGTTCGGCTATGCGATGAGTGGCCTCGGCTGCATGGATTCAGGGTTTAGCCATACTTCAGGCCCCGACCAGAACTTCCGTTTCCTCACCTATCCGCGGCGTAAGGCGGCCGACCTGATGGCTGCCTTTGGCAACGCCGTCCCGGGCCTCGTGTTGCAACCGCAGCAGATGGCGGACGGAACGCAGGGCGTCTACCTCTCCGTGGGCGATTGGCCGAAACTCCGCCCCACGGCCATCTCGCTGCACATGCTCCGGCAGGCCTGTGTCTGGGCGCCGAACCCCTTCGCTGCGTTCACCGCCGCCAAGCGGGAGCTCTTCATCAAGCACCTCGGCAGCGAGGCGTTCTTCGAGGAGCTCCGTACGCAAGGCGCGCGGGTCGACCTCGGTCGCTGGATGCAGCGCTGGGACGGTGACGCGGCGGCCTTCCGCGCGCGCACCGCTCCCTTCCGCCTCTACACCTGATCAGTAAGAGCGACCTTCGCGCTTTTCCCAGTAGTTGATGTAGGCTTGGTTGAGCACGCCGAGACCACCCGGGGTCGGGTAGTCGCCGGTGAAATACCAGTCGCCGCGGCTCTTCGGACACGCCTGGTGCAACGACTCGACCTTTTGAAAGACCAGGATCAGTTCGCCCTTCCAGGTGCTCTTCGACGGGTAGACGAGCTCGGCCGCCTTGGCGGCGATCTCGATTTCCGTGAAGGCAGCGTAGATCCGCTTCACGTGGTTTTGCATCTCCTTCGTCGGTTTCTTAGACTGTGCGACGCAATCTTCGTAGACCTCGCGGAGCAGGTCCGTCTTGCCGCGTTCTTTGCAGAGTGCGACGGTGGCCTGGAAGGCGAGGAACTTGCCCATCTCCGACATGTCGATGCCGTAGCAGTCCGGGTAGCGGATCTGCGGGGCCGTTGAGGCGATGACGATGCGCTTCGGATTCGGGCGGGCGAGGATGCGCAGGATGGACTGGCGGAGGGTCGTGCCGCGGACGATCGAGTCGTCGACGCAGACGAGCGTGTCGCCGTCGCGGACGGTACCGTAGGAGATATCGTAGACGTGCGAAGCCATCTGCATGCGGTTCTTCTCCTGGGAGATGAACGTGCGTAGCTTCACGTCTTTATGGGCGACCTTCTCGCCGCGCGGCCAGCCGCCAAGCACGAGCTTATCGATGAGGGCTTCGTCGAGCTTACCGGCGCGTTGGGCGTCGATGAGTTTATCGCGGACCTGCGAGCGGCGGCGCTTTCGGAGTTCTTCCATCAGGCCGTACCAGGCGATTTCCGCCGTGTTCGGGATGTAGGAGAAGACTGCGTTATCGTGGTCGTCGCGGATCTGCGCGATGACATCGTCAGCGAGGGCTGCGCCCAGGGCCTTGCGTTCGGCGTAGATTTCCGGGTCGTTGCCGCGCGAGAAGTAGATGCGCTCGAAGGAGCAGGAGCGGGTCTCGCCGGGGGCGTGGAAGGATTCGATCGAATGACGGCCGTCCGCCTTCATGATCAGGGCCGAGCCGGGCGGTAGCTCGTGCACATCTTCCTGGTTTACACCGACGATGGTCATCAGCGCGACGCGCTCGGAGGCGACCGCAATGAGGTCTTCAGTGCGGGCATACCAACAAGGGCGGATGCCGTTCGGGTCGCGGATCACGAAGCTATCGCCGTTGCCGATGAGGCCGGCGATGGCGTAGCCGCCGTCCCAATTCTTAGTGGCCTTGCGCAAGACGTTGCCGATGTCCATGTGCTTCGAGATCTCGAACTGCACCGCGGCGCCTTCGAGCCCCTGGTCTTTGAAAGCCTTGAAGAGGCGGTCGTGTTCTTCGTCCAACCAGAAACCGATTTCCTCGAGGATCGACTGCGTATCGGTCGAGTAAATAACGTGAGCGCCGCGTTCCGAGAGCGAGGCGTTGAGCTCGTTGGTGTTCGTCAGGTTGAAGTTGCCGGCGACGAGCAGGTTGCGGGTCGGCCAGATGGACTTACGCGCGTAAGGGTGGCACGAGACCGAGTCAAAGTTGCCCGAGGTGCCATAGCGGAGGTGGCCGAGGAGCAGCTCACCACCGAAGTCGAAATGTCGCTTAACTGTTTCGGGGAATTCGGGGACGATGATCCCTTCGCGCATCTTATCCGAGTAGGTCTTGATTTGACGGGTGAAGATCTGGGTCAGGCCCTGAGCGCCGATTTCGCGGTCGCGGAAGAGGAAGGCTTCGCCGTTTTCGGGGCCGATTTTAACGCAGCCAATACCTGCGCCGTCCTGGCCGCGGTTGTGCTGCTTCTCCATCAGGAGGAAGAGTTGGTTAAAGCCGTGGAGAGGGGTGCCGTACTTCTCCTGATACCATTTCAGGTCCTTGGTCAGCCGGACAAGGGCAATGCCGCATTCGTGCCTTAAAGAGTCGCTCATCGCAGGCCTCGGAGTTTGCCCACTCGGCGCGCGTCCTGTCCAGCGCTTACTATTAAGAGCGCAGGACTCGGTCGAGCCGGGCGAGGCTTTCGCCGATCAATCCGGCCATGTCCGTATGCTGCCGGAAGGCGGGGTCGCGGTGGTATTCGGCCAGACCGTCGGCCAGTTCCTTCGCCTTTTCGTTACTAGTGAGGGGGTTGGACCGCATGGCGGCCAGGAGGTCCTTGACCCGGTCCGGTGCGGCGAGGTGGCGGCGGTGGATCAGCGACTGTTCTTCGCGGCGGTACTGGATGGAGGAAGCGGCGTTGATGTGCTTGGCGCAGAGCTGGGCGAAGGGGCGGTTCTCCTTAAAGGAGCCCGGGAGGTAGAACCGCAGGCGTCCGTCGTAGCTCTGCTGGTCGAAGTCCATGGCGCGCACGCGGATGGCGGTCGAGTCGAAGTCCGGGGTCACGGCGATAACGAAGTTATAGGCGCGCATGTCGCCGAGGAGGCGCACGAGGCAGCGTTCCTCGAACTTGATGAGCTCCTTGGCGAGGCGCACTGGGTGATGCCCGTCGGCGGCGAGCCACTTTTCGGCGAAAATGTCGCCCGGAATACCCGTCACGTGTTCCTCGACCAAGGTCTCGCCCCAAGTGAGGTAGAGCATGCGGTTAGGCGAGAGTAAGTGCTCGAGCTCGAGGCCGCAGACGCGGGAGGCGTCGCCGACCTTCACGTAGAAGTAATCTTGGTTCTCGTTATAGGCGTTGACGATGCGCACGCGGAATGGCTGCGAGTTACCGAAAGAGCAGAAGTCGATGCGGTCGACGTAGACGTGGCTGAAGACCTTCATGCCGCCTTCCCCGCGGAGAAGAGCGTACGTCTCCAGCAAACCCTGGGAAAGGTGGCTCATGACTTCGGGCGGATACGCGACGGTTTCCCAGAGCGTGTCTTTGCCTCGTTCGAGCAAAGGCATCGCGGCGGTGAAGTCGCGTAGTTCCGCATAAGTGACCGGCAAGGGGACTTCGCGGCCTTCGCGCGAGAGGTAGGCGCGGAGCTCGGCGCCGATCGGATAGGCCGGCTTGCGGTTCGTCCGCTTGAATTCAGCTTCGGATCCGGTGGCGTCCATCGTCAGTCGAGGTTGGGCCGGTCGCGCGTCTCTTCGACAATCATCTGAAGCGGCTGGCCTGGGTGGCATTCGGCGCGATAAGCCATGAAGCCGCGGCGATGGTCATCGTAGACGGGCCAGAGTAACGTGCGATCGGTCTCCGGGATGGCAGTGCGGGCCAATTCTTCGCGCGTGAAGAAACCAAATTTCCCTTCGTCGATCGTCTGCGGTAGCCCCGTCAGCGGCTTGCGACAGTCGAAGAGGAACATCAGCCAGTGCGATTGGCCTTCGTAGCCCTTCTCGGAGATCATCCCAAAGAGATGAAGGTCGTCGGTCGTCACCCTCGCGCCGGTTTCTTCCTCGGTCTCGCGGACAGCGCATTCAAAAGGGGATTCGCCCGTGGCCATCTCGAGCTTGCCCCCGATGGGGCTCCAGCAGCCGATGTTGGGCGCCTTGGTTCGCTGGATCAGTAAGAGGCGCCCCGCCTCGTCATGCATGAAGACGAGGACGCTGATCTTGAAGGGAAGGGGAGCACCGGCGGACATAGGCACAACCTTGCGGGCAGGCTTCGATGGCACAACCCCGGAGTGCTCTTTAGACGGCCAG
>CAXNEN010000101.1:0-5581 GCA_964201505.1 Opitutales bacterium | reverse complement strand
CCGGAAGTCTTCAATCGCGAAAACGTCAAGGTCGACGCCGCCAACGGCAACGACCCGATCGTCGAGAAGATGAAGTCCATCCAGTTGCCCGAAGGCTTCATGGTCCGCGACCAGCCGCTCGACCGCGCCCTCGCCCTCCTGCAGACTTCCGCCGCCTCCTATGACAAGGATCAGAAGGGCGTAAACGTCGTCCTCATCGATCCGGCTAACAAGAACCCCACCGTCAGCCTGCAGCTCCGCAATGTTTCAGTCTACCAAGCTCTCGATTACATCTGTAAGCGAGTTGGCTTCAGCTTCTCCGTCGGCTCGGGTGGCATCATCGAAGTCCGCGAGGATTCCGGCGATAGCCTCCTTGAGACCGAAATCTACCCGCTCTCCACCGCTGCCGTGCTCAAGATGACCGGCCTGAGCGCTGGTGGTTCGGGTGCCGCCGCTGGGGCGGGTGGCGCGGCCGCGAATCCCTTTGGCGGTGCCGCTGCCGGCGGGGCTGGCGCTGGCGATGGTCAGCGTCCGGAAGAAGTGGCTATCCGTAACTTCCTCACCCGTTCCGGTGTGGCCTTCGAAGCCCCGGCGACCTTGTCGTACGACGGTACGAACCTCATTGTCTACCAGAGCCGCAAGAACCTGGACCGCGTGAAGAACATCATTCGCCGCTACTCCGACATCAAGCAGGTCCACATCGAAGCGAAGTTCATGGAAGTCGAACAGAAGATCCTGAACGAACTCGGCGTGAATTGGACGTTATCCCCGACCCCTGGCCTTGGCGGCAACGTGAATGCGGCTTCGAACCTTCGTTCGATCGCTAGCGTCTTCCAGGCCAACAACAGCACCCCGAAGAACCTCACGATTACTGACTCATTTTACTCTCCGCCGACCGCGCTTTCGATTCCCCAGGTCGCTCCGGGCTTCCCCTCTGGGGCGAACCTCGGTGCTACCACCGGCAACGCCTACACTGGCACGATCGGGTTCCTTGGGAGAGAGACGCTCGCGGTCGCCATCCGTGCCCTCGAACAGAATTCCGGCAGCGACCTGATGTCCTCTCCGAGTTTGACCGTCCTTGACGGCAAGACGGCCGTCATCCGGGTGGCTCAGCTACTCCGCTATCCTCAGGCCTACGGCGACACGCAGGCTTCGGTGACGCCTGCGACTGCGGGCGGCGGCGGCGGCGGCGTCGCGATCACTGCTGGTACACCCACAGACTTCACCGTCCAGGAAATCGGCGTGAACCTCGAAGTCACTCCAACCGTGGCGGCTGATGATTCCATCGCCCTTAACCTCAAGCCGAAGGTGACCGAGTTCGAAGGCTTCGTCGAATACGGCGGTACCTCGATCGCCATCAGCGGCTCTATCACCGCCTCGGTGCCTTCGGGCTTCTTCCAACCGATCTTCAGCACGCGTGAAGTCACCACCGATGTCACCGTCTTCGACGGTGCCACGGTCGTTATCGGTGGTTTGACCCGTGAAGAAGTGAAGACCGTCGAAGACAAGGTACCGGTCCTCGGCTCGATCCCGCTTATCGGTGCAGCTTTCCGTTCCACCGGCAAGTCGGTGCAGAAGCGCAGCCTTATGGTCTTCGTGACTGCTAACCTAGTCTCCCCAGGCGGCGCCACCCTTCGTAGCACCCATCCTGGCATGCGCGCCGGTTCGACCTTCTCGAACCCCACGCTCATCTCCCCGGGTGGCGCGGTCTATCGCGAGCCGATCGAGGTCGCCGCTCCGGCCGCGGCTCAGCCCACGGTCGTCACTGAGCCGGCTAAGTAAGCCTGCTCCGCGATTCTCGCCATCTCGGGCCCGCCATTCGGCGGGCCCGCTTTTTTCTCGATGCGTCCGAAGGGTGGGGCGACAATCCGATATGCGCTGGCTGCTCATTGATGGCTTCAATCTGGTTTTCCGGAGCCACTTCGCGATGGAGCGTTCCAACCTCCGCCGGCAGTCCGATCAGTTTCCGACCGGCGCCCTGCATGGCTGGATGAAGTCGCTGCTGGACCTCCGTGATGGCGAGCAGCCCGATCGCTGTGCGGTCTTCTTCGACCTAGGCGGTTCCGACCGTCACTTGGCCGTCTTGCCCGAGTACAAGGCCCAACGAGACGACACGCCGGACGAGATCGTCCAGCAGTTGCCCGAGATCAAGCGACTGACCGCGCTATTGGGCTTCCAGGTGTTCGAGCGCCGTGGGGTCGAGGCTGACGACCTCATCGCCACCGCCGTCCGCATCCTCGCGGCCTCCGGCGACGAGTGTATCATCGTAAGCGCGGATAAGGATTTCGGCCAGTGCGTCGGCGGACCAGTCATCCAGTTGGCGCCTCCGCCGACGGCGAATCCGGCGGCGGGCTGGCGACGGCTCGACCCGGCGGCCGTCACCGAGAAGTTTGGCGTACCTCCGGCCCGGATTGCCGACTACCTCGCCTTGGTCGGGGACACCGCTGATAATATTCCCGGACTCAAGGGTGTCGGCCCTAAGACCGCCGTGAAGTGGCTCACCGAATACGGCGACCTCGAAGGCGTGCTCGCTGCTGCGGATACGCTGCAGCCGGAGCGTTTTCGGGAGCAAGTGAAGGCGGAGGCCGAGCGGATTCGCGGTAACCTCACCCTGGTCACCTTCCGGACTGATTTCGAATTCGAGCCAGGCCAGCCGGTGCGCGAAGATGTTGCCGCCGTGGAGTCTTTCTTGGCGGAGATGGAGATGCATTCGACCCTTCGGCGGTATCAGACGAAGCATGGCCGGTCCTCAGTCGCGCCGGAACCAGCGCCGAAGTCGGTCGACGTGCCGAAGCCGAAAGCCAAGCCAACGGACGACTCCCGGCAGGGCGAGCTCTTCTGAGTAATAAAAAGGCCCGCCGGGGAGGGCGGGCCTTGTCGGGGAGAATCAGCGCGAGGCTTAGTTCTTCTTGTCGGCCTTCTTGTCGACCTTCGGGGCTTCGATGGCGATCGGAGCAGCGGCAGCCGGAACAGCGCCGTGGGTCTTTTCGACGTAGGCCTTCACTTCGTCCTGCGTCAGGGCGACCCAGAACTTAGCTTCCAGTACATCGAAGACGATGTTGTTGGAGAAGATACCGTAGGTCTTACCCATGTGTTCAGCATTCTGGGTGAGGGCCTCGGTCACCTTGGCGATTTCATCTTGAGCGCGCTTCTTGGCGGCTTCGTCAGGGGCGGTCTGCTCGGAGGCGCGGAGCTGGAGGAGGGCGTTCTGCTGGGCCTGGACGATATTGATGTTACGCTCGAAGAGCGGGATGTGCTCGCCAGTCATCTTGCAGAGCTGAATCATCTTCTGGTTACCGCGGGCGACGACTTCGTTCTCCTTGAAATCGGGGCTCTTGCGGAGTTCGGCGATCTGTTCGTCGGTGACCGGGGACATCAGCTGGATGGCCTGATTCTGGATGAAGTGGGGGCGGATCGCGACGGTATCCATCTTGAAACCGTAGACCTTCTCGAACACGGCGTCCTTCTGGTTGAAGTCTTGGAGTTCGCCTTCGCGCAGCTTCGTCACGGCTTCCTTCTCGGTCGTCGTGAGGGCGCTCTGGATGCGCTGGTTGAGTTCGACGATTTTCTGGGCCTGAGCCACCATGACGTTCACGTCATTGGTGAAGCGGGTGAGGGTCTCGGGGTGGCTGATGGTGACGAACTTGAAGAAGACCTTGTTATCGTGCTGCAGCAGGTTTTCGTCGACCTTGGGGGCGTCCGGGGTGTCGGTGGCGGGCATATTAGGGGTAGGTTTGGGGGTTGGGGTAAGGGTTTACTTCTTGTTGGCCGCCGGGGCGCTCTTGGCCTCGATGGCCTTCTTTTCTTCTTCGGTGATTTGGACGGCGAGCTTGGCTTCGGCCGGAAGCGTGATGGCTTCGGCGTTGAAGTCGAAACCACGGGATTGCTTGAACTCGCCGAGGCTCTTGGTGAGGTCGTCTTGGATCTCCTTGATGGCCTTCTCGACCTTCTTCTTGTCGTCGTCCTTCGTCAGCTTGGGCTGGAGGTCGATGAGCTGCTGGAGCTGGGTTTTGGCATCGGTGATACGCTTAAGCGAGAGACCGAAGGTCTCGACTTCGCCCTGGCCACTGATGGTGTCGCGGATGTGGAACTTCTTTTCGCCCATGACGATGACGGTGTCCGGCTTGAAGTCCTTGGCGCCGGAGAGCTTGGTGAACTCCTCGTTGGAGATTGGGGTGGCGATCACGGCCTTGGTGAAGGAGAGCTGGTACGGGCGCTCGATGCTGAAGCCATTGTAGAGCTTGCCCATGGATTCGTTGTCGCCTTTGAGCTTGGCCTGTTTGGCGGCGATTTCATGACCGCGGGCTTCTTTCTCCGGGGTGGTGAGGGCGTTTTCGAGGAAGACCTGGAGTCGCTTGAGTTCTTCGACCTGCTGGCCGAGGACTTGGACGTTCTTTTGGAAGGTGAGGCATTCGGCGATGCTCTTGCCGTTCCAGATTTCAGCTAAGTAGGTCTGGGGTTCAGACTTGGCGCTGCCAGCGAGTTTGAGCTCGGGGGCGGCGGTCTTGGTTTCGGCGGGCTTTGCTTCCTGAGCATTCAGGGAGACGCAGAGGGCAGCTAGGAGGAACGTGAACTTGTTCATGTGAGGGGGGAGGGAGGTTCCAACATACGGAAGCCAGTCCCTTGGACTACCAAAAAATATCCCTAGAGGTTACTTTTTCGCTCCCTGGAGAGATCGATCGATAATTTTGGCTAAATCGACCTTTTCGGCCTCTTTTTGCAATTGTTCGTCGGCAAGGACCGCTCGGACTTTAGGATGGTCGATGAACCCAGTTAAGTCATTGTTATTCAACAACTCACGAACTTTTTTGTCTTCCCACGCCAAGTAAAGGGTGGGGTGGGCAGCCAGAGCCCTGATTTCAGGTTGAGCCATGAGCCTCCGTCTGGCTTCGGGCTCTGCCATGAGCCGCCGGGTCTGGCGAATCAGGGTGCGTTGCCTGTCGGATATAGGCGACCACCCCTTGAGGTCGGCGGTGATGGAGGTGGCGGCGAGGTCGTTACGGATGTCGACGCTCCAATGATGTCGGGCCGCGCCGGGCTTCTCAAAAAGGTCATAGACTGAGGCGACAGTCGCAAGGACGGCAATCAGGATGAGGAAGTAGAGGGCGCCAGTCCAGCAGCCGACAAGGGAGCCGAGTACGGGACTTTCAGCTTCTTTCTGTCCCTCGGGCAGTCGGCCGAGACGCCAGAAGATCGCATAGCAGAGCAAGCCGGCCAGGCAACTCAGCACGAGCACGCCGGTGATACCACGGAGGATCCAGGGGTAGGAGGTGCCTTGGAGGCAGGCATGACCGAGGTCGGAGCCGAACAGCCAGCCGACGAGCTGGCCAGTCGCGAGTGCCACGGGTCCGGCGAGCTGGCGCATCGGGCCGCGTCGATAGCCACGCCAGGCTCCGCGAATCATCAACAGTGCGAGGAAGGCGAGAGCGACCCACAGGGTCACGGAGAGGGTTGGGACGTCGGCGGCCATCAGGATTCGCCGAGCACCTTGCGGATGGATGGCTCGCGAGCCTCGATGCTCTCGGCCAACTTGAACTGCACCAGCGCCCGCCGTAGGTTGTGTCCGGGATAACGGACCTTGAAGTAGACGTCGCCGGCGAGA
>CAXNEN010000100.1:0-5599 GCA_964201505.1 Opitutales bacterium | reverse complement strand
CCTAAGCAACCCGGAGATTTCAACCAGGCCATGATGGAGCTCGGAGCCACCGTCTGCCGCAAAGGCGTGCCGGACTGCGCGAAGTGCCCGCTGTCGGAGTGGTGCGACGCCAAGAAAGCCGGTGATGCCCAGGCCTTGCCGCGCTTCGTCTCCAAGGAGCGCAAGGAAGCCGTCGTCGAACGCGCGCTGATTACCCGCGAAGGCAAGATCTTGCTCCGACGCAATCCACATAGCGCCAAGCGTCTCGCCGGCATGGCCGAGATTCCCGTGCTGTCGTCGCTGGGTGTCGAGCCGGCGGGCGAGCCCGCGCTCGTGCGTCGTCGGACCATCGGCACGGTGACCTACGAAGAGAAACTGCACACCCTCGAGCCCAAGGCCGGGGAGATCCGTCGCTGGGCGAAGGACGGTGAGCTCGAGTGGGTGGCCGCGGAAGCTCTCGACGGGGCCGCGCTGAGCGGGCCGCATCGACGCTGGCTCGGCGAGTGGCTTAGTCGAGGCGGTCGGACAGCGCGCGGCAAACGGCCTTGAGGGTCGCCACGCGCGCGTAGCGCTTGTCGTCGCCCGAGACCACCACCCAAGGGGCGTGCGGCGTATCGGTGCGCGCAATCATGTCTTCGGCCGCACGGACGTTAGCATCCCACTTCTTACGATTACGGTAATCTTCCTTCGTCATCTTGTGACGCTTGTGCGGGGAGATTTCGCGGGCGTGGAAGCGGCGCAGCTGTTCGTCCTTCGAGATATTGATCCAGAGCTTGAGCACCACCATGCCCGTTTCGGCGAGGCGGGCTTCGAAATCGTTGATCTCCGCGTAGGCGCGGGCCCATTCGGCATCCTTGGCGAAACCCTCGACGCGTTCGACCATCACGCGGCCGAACCAGGAGCGGTCGAAGACTGCGAGGTGGCCCGGGGCGGGCACCTTGTTCCAGAAGCGCCAGAGGTAGTGTCGGGCCTTTTCTTCCGGCGTCGGGGCCGGCGTCGGGAAGACTTGGTAATGGGCGGCGTCGAGCAGGCCGCAGAGACGACGGATTGCGCCGCCCTTGCCGGCGGCGTCGGGTCCTTCGAGGACGACCATCGTCGAGAGTCCTTTCTGCGCGGCGATCCGCGTCAGGCGACCGAGGCGGGTCTGCAGCTTCACCATCTGCTGGCTGTAGCCCTTCTTGTCCAAAGTCGGATGGGCCGTGGCGCTTTCGAGCAGACCACGCGGACGGCCACTCGGCTTCTTCGCGGGGACCGCGGGGCGACGTCGCGAGACCTGACCCAACTGAGCAGCGATGACCAGACCGGCACTGAGGTCGCGGTGTTTCGTTTCGGTGCCGCCCATGACAACCTTCCACGGCAGATTCTTCCCGCTCCCTTGGCTGCGGAGCGCGCGACAGAGCGTCAGATTGCTTTGCTTGGCGAGCAGGAGGTCTTCTTCTGTGACCATCCAGCCCTCGGCGTCGGTGTCCTCCGCGTCGCGGAGGCGTTTGCGCAGCGTCTTCTCCGATGTCTCTAGCCAGATCTTGACCACCGACGTGCCATCGGCCGCGAGGAGTTCTTCAAACGTGCGGAGGGATTTCAGGCGGGCGCGGAGCGCGTCGCCAGAAATTTCTTGGGAGGCTACCTCGACGGCTGTGCGGGTGAGCCAATCGCCGACCACGATCGTCAGGCGGCCTTTCGCCGGCATCTCCTGCCAATACGGCCAGAGGAAGGGGCGTCCGTCGATGGACGCTGCATCCGGGGCGCAGATGCGGACCGTGCGGGAGTCGAACCATTCCGTCAGCTGATTCGCGAGCTCTGAGGCGGCGAGACGGTCGCTGCCGCCGATGACAATCACCGCGCTCTGCTGCTTCGTGACTAGGCGGCGCTGGGCGGCCAGGAGCCGAAGGTGGAGGGCGGAGCGGGCTCGCTCGAGTGCGCTGCGGATAGGCATCGGTGACACTATGCAGGCCGCCTTTGCAGATGGGAAGCGCGATTGAGTGACGTTCCCGTGAACCGGAGGTCAGCGGCCTTCGTCTTCGTCGTCGGCCGGAGGCAGGACGCCCTTCAGGAGGGCATCGAGGGTCTTCTGTAGAAGTGCCTTCATCTCCGGGGTGGGGCACTTGTCGACGGCTTTGATCTGCCAGCGGATGGCTTCTTCCTTCTTGCCTTGGAGCCAGCGGAGGCGGGCCAGCGTATCGAGTTTATCGGAATGTTCCTCTTTCGTGAGCTTTACCGCTTGGACCGCGCATTTCTCGGCGAGCGGGAGGTTCAGCTTACCCTCGAAGGCCTTCATGGTGATTAGCCGCCAAGCGATTTCGTTCATGGCTTCGGCATCGTCAGACTCCTCGTCGACGACGCGTTTCAGCTGCGCGTAGAGTTTCGAGGGGTCGCCGCGGCCGAGGCCGATCTGGGCTTCGATGGATTCGCGGAGTTCCTTGCCTTCCTGCGGTGGCAGGACCCCAGCGGCGGCCGGGAGGGCTTTCTCCGCGGCATCCCAATCGCGGCGGCCCATCGCTTCGGAAAGTGCGTCGAGCTTCGCCTGCGCGGCGAGCATCTCGGGGTCACCAGGCGTCGTGCCGGCGGGGACGGCCGGCTTGCTGAGGTGGCGCTGCGGAATTTTGTCGGCGATCGGCGCGGCGGCGGCGAGGGGCGTGCCCGTGAGGAGGTCGCCGATGATCTCCGGCGTGAGTTGCATCGGGTGGCCCATCCAGGCGATCTTACCGTCGGCGACGACGAACGCGTGCGGGATGCCGTTTACTTCGGCGGCTTCGAGCCAGTCCTTGATGAAGGCTTTGCCGCCGAGCGCGACGCGGTACGACATCTTGCCGCCTTGTGACTCGAGGAAATCTTTCGCGCGCTGGGCGGAGGCCGCATCGCGTTCGGCTTCCCAGACGTTGACGCCGGTGATCACGACGCCCTTCTTGCCCATCTTCTTGTGCAGGTCGTCGAGGTGCGGAATCGCGGCGACGCACGGGCCGCACCAGCTCGCCCAGCATTCGAAGACGTAGATTTCGCCCTTCTTGAATTCTTTCACCGCCGCACCTTGGAGCATCGACTCCGGGCGCGTGGCGGGAGCGGGATCGCCGACTTTCAGGCCAGCGGCGGAAAGGGTGGCCGTGAGCAGCAGCAGGAGCAGGGCGCGCATGGGAGAGATATAGGGGGAGGAATGAGGGGAGGCAAGAGGGGCAATGAATAGAGTATGGAGTATAGAGTATGGAGTATCGGGGTTAGTGCCGCTTCAGGTGGCGGGTGGCAGCCCCGGGTGGCAGGTGGCGGGGTAGGGATGCGATGATATCGCATCCGTTTGTATTGGGTAGGGCCAACCATCCTTGGTTGGCCGCGGCCGAGCAGGGATGCTCGGCCCTACCTAGAGCCAATGGGGCAATCTCAAGGGGAGACCGGAAACCGGATAGGATGCTACGGGCCACCACAGGGCGCCCCTGCCTCAAGGCACCCCAGCTAATCATCCGGTCTCCGGTTTCCCTTTGAGTTTATATCTTTAAACAAAAAACCCCGACGGGGTCGGGGTTTTGCTAAGGACAGGATTTTTAACTCAGGCCTTGGGAGCGTTGAACTTCGCGCGGATGGCTTCGACCACGGCTGGATCGGCCAGAGTGGAGACGTTGCCGAGTTCGCGGCCTTCCGAGATGTCGCGGAGGAGTCGGCGCATGATCTTACCCGAGCGGGTCTTGGGGAGATCCGGGACGAAGATGATGCGTTCCGGGCGGGCGAATTTACCAATCTTCGCGTCGACCATACCGTTGAGCTTCTTGGCGAGCTCGGCCTCGTTGACCGTCTGGGCGGCAGCAGACTTCAGGATGACGAAGGCCATGAGGCCCTGGCCCTTGAGGTCGTGCTTCACGCCAATGACCGCGGACTCGGCAACGGCCGCGTCCTCGATGAAGATCGCTTCGAGCTCGGCCGTGCCGATGCGGTGACCCGAGACGTTGACCACGTCGTCCACGCGTCCGGTGATCCAGAGGTAGCCGTCCTTATCGCGGATGGCACCGTCGCCGGGGAAGTAGTATTTGCCACCCCAGCGGTTCCAATAGGTATCCACGTAGCGCTGTTCGTCGCCGAAGATGCCCTGCGTGATGCCGGGCCAAGGCTTGCGAATCGCGAGAATGCCGTGGTCGGTCTCGTTGCCGTTCTCGTCGAGGACGGCGGCGTCGACGCCGAAGAAAGGTAGCGTGGCCGAGCCGGGTTTCGTGGGCGTGCAGCCAGGCATCGGGGTGATCATGTGGCCGCCGGTCTCAGTCTGCCACCAGGTGTCAACGATCGGACAGCGTTCGGCGCCGATGTTGCGATGGTACCAGAGCCAGGCTTCCGGATTGATTGGTTCGCCGACGGAGCCGAGGAGGCGTAGCGAGGAGAGGTCATGCTTCTTCACCCACTCGTCGCCCCACTTCATGAAGGCGCGAATCGCGGTCGGAGCGGTGTAGAACACCGTGACCTTATGGTCTTGGATGATTTTCCAGAAGCGGCCGAAGTCAGGAGCGTCGGGCGCGCCTTCGTACATTAGCACCGTGGAGCCGTTGAGCAGCGGACCGTAGACCACGTAGGTGTGGCCCGTGACCCAACCCACGTCAGCCGTGCACCAGAAGAGATCGTCGGCGCGGAGATCGAAGACGTACTTGTTGGTCGAGTAGGCGTGGACCATGTAGCCGCCCACGCTGTGCATGATACCCTTGGGCTTGCCGGTGGAGCCGGAAGTATAGAGGAGGAAGAGCATCTCATTAGCCTCCTGTTGGACCGCTTCGCACTGGTCGGTGACCTTGGCGGCGGCTTCGTGATACCAAACATCACGGCCGGCCTGCATGACGCAACCTGCGTCGGGCTTGCCTGGGTGACGCTGGAGCACGAGCACGTGGGCGCAGGTCGGGCAATCCTTCACGCCCTCGTCGACCGTCTGCTTGAGTGCCAAGAATTTACCGCGGCGGTAGCCGCCATCCATCGTGATGACCGCCTTCGACTTCGCGTCGTTGACGCGGTCGCGGATGGATTCGGCCGAGAAGCCGCCGAAGACAACCGAGTGGACGATCCCGAGGCGGGCGCAGGCCAGAACGGCCATCGCGAGCTCGGGGACCATCGGCATGTAGATTGCAACCGTGTCGCCGCGCTGGAGTCCCATGCCCTTGAGCACGTTGGCGAAGCGGCTGACTTCAGAAAGTAGTTGGCGATAGGTGATGCGGCGGACCTCGACGGCCTTGCCGTCGGCAGTGGGCTCGCCTTCGTAGACGATAGCGACCTTGTCGCCGAGGCCTTTGGCGACCTGCGCGTCGAGGCAGTTGAAGGCGACGTTGGTCTTGCCGTCTACGAACCAGCGGAAGAACGGCTTCTTCGATTCGTCGACGACCTTGGTCCATGGCTGGAACCAGGTCAGCTCCTTGGCTTCGTCGGCCCAGAAGCCGTCCGGGTCTTGGATCGAGCGCTTATAGAGGGCGTTGTAGCCATCCATGCCCTTGACGCGGGCCTTGGCGACGAACGCCGCGCTCGGCGGGAAGACCTGCTCATTAGAGCCAAAGCCTTCGGCGCTGGCCTTCTTGACGTCGTCGATCTCTTCGTTGGCGTCAGAGTTCTGAGGGGTGGTGGCCATGTTATTTACGTTTGGAGCGAAGGATGAGGTAGATGGAAAAAG
>CAXNEN010000099.1:0-5600 GCA_964201505.1 Opitutales bacterium | reverse complement strand
ATGTGGGGGACGGGATTGATGAATTCCCTCGGGTGACTGGCCATATCGTTGGCCACCGCGTAGCTCCAGAACTGTTTCGATTGCTCGAACTGCTCGAAGATCTCGATGACCTTGGCCACCTTCACCGAGCCATCCGCCTCGCGCTTGGGCGTGTAACTCAGCTCGCAGATCCCCGCATGCCCAGTGCCGGCGTTATTCCAGCCATCCGAACTCTCCTGTGCCAAGCCATCGCTGGCCTCATAGAGCTGGATGGAAAGTCGCGGATCGAGCCGCTTCAGCATCGCTCCGAGATTGGCCGACATCACTCCGCTGCCAATCAGGATGACATCAGGGTCTTCAACGTGGGTGGCGGTCGGCATTTGTTTGGGTAAGTGTCGGTTAATGGACGTTGGGAGATGCTTAGGTCGGGATGCCAGCGGAATCACTGGGCGGCTTTTGCAAGGCATAGCCCTTACCCCCCGCATGGCAAGTCCCTTGGGGCCGAACACGGGGTCAGGCCGTTACTCATGTAAGGCTGATACTTAATCAGCCACGGGTGGTCATTAAAGAATCGGGTCACCCAGGTGAGTGCATGCAGGAACCCGGCCCCGGCAGCTCCCACTACCGGGCCGCCCCGCCAAGCAGGGCCAGCCAGCGGACGACGTTTCTTGGGGTCAGGGCGGACATCTTGGGGCGTAAGAAAACCTTTGAGACCCGTCGGCAACTGTCACAATCTCAAACCATGGCACACCCCATCCCACGTCGCGATTTCGTATCCACCATGGCTTTGAGCGGACTCGCTTTGGCCGCCGCCCCCGCCATCCTGAAGGGACAAGGCGCCTTCCCGTCCAAGATCAAGGTAGCCTTGATTGGTTGTGGCGGTCGCGGTACCGGCGCCCTCGGCCAGTTCATCGCCGCGTGCAAGCTCCTCGGCATCGAGCCGGAAGTCGTCGCCTTGGCTGACGCCTTTGAAGATCGCGTCCAGAAATTGGGCAAGACCTACAATCTTCCAGCCACGAAGATTTTTACGGGGTACGACGCTTACCAGAAGGTCATGGCGACCGATTGTACGTTCGTCCTGATGGCCACTCCGCCGGCGTTCCGCCCGGTGCACTTCGCCGCTGCCGTCGAAGCCGGCAAGCATTGTTTCATCGAAAAGCCCGTGGCCGTCGATCCGGTCGGTTCCCGCTCCATCATCGCCTCGGGTGAGAAAGCCAAGACCAAGGGTCTGGCGGTTGTCGCCGGAACCCAGCGCCGCCATGATGCTGGCTACCTCCGAAACAAGGCGCTCATTGATGCTGGTGCCATCGGTGCCATCCGCGGAGGCGTGGTCCAATGGAATGGTACGGTGCCGTGGATCCGCCGTCGGGCCAAGGATGACACCGATGCCGACTACATGAACCGCAACTGGCTTAACTTCACCGAGCTGTCTGGTGACCATATCGTCGAACAGCATATTCATAACGTCGACGTCGCCATCTGGTACCTTGATCGTCCGCCCGTCAGCGCCCTCGGCTTCGGCGGACGTGCCCGTCGCGAGACCGGTAACATGTTCGACTTCTTCAGCGTCGATTACGATTTCGGCGACGCCGTCCATATCCACAGCCAATGCCGTCAGATCACCGCCACCACCGGACGCGTGGGCGAGTTCTTCACCGGAGCTGAAGGTTCGTGCTTCGGTTCCGGCAAGGTCTTCACCAAGAAGAACATCACCGTCCCGGACATCAAGATGGATACGAATGATACCATGGTGCAGGAACACGTTGATCTCATCCGCAGCGCCTTTAGCGGGAAGCCGTTGAACGATGCGCGTCAGATTGCTGAATCGAACCTCGCCGTCATCATGGGTCGGATGTCCGCCTATACCGGCGAGATGGTGCGTTTCGCCGACCTCCTGACCAACGAAAGCTCTCCGCACTACAACTTCAAGTTCGGCGTAGGCCCCAAGGATTTCGAAACGGGCAACGTCAAGCTACCCGCCGAAGTCCCGCCAATCCCGGGGAAAGCGTAAGTTAAGGAGACAATTAAAAAGCCCCTCGAAAGAGGGGCTTTTGTTTGGCTGATGTTGCTGCGTATTACTTGACTGGGGAGTAGTCGGTCGGGAGGAGGAACTCGGACTTCACGCCGTCCTTGATCGTCAGCGAACCGCCGGCCTTCTTTTCAGAAGCAGCGCGAGCGTCGACCCAGGCTGGGTCGGAGCGGAAGGCGCCGAAGCTGACCTTGGCGGCGGCTTCACTCTGGTGGTGGAGCAGGTAGATCAGGGTGTTGTCCTGGACCAGCTTGCTTTTGGCACCCTTCTGGTCGGCAGTGAGATTCCAGTAGGTGACGTTGGTCATACCGTGCTTTTCGAAGAGCTTGATGGTGTGGTCACGGAAACGGGCGTTCAGGTTCTCCAGTCGACCGGCTTCGGTGGTGTAAGTGCGTAGCTCAAACACGCCTTTGCCGTAGGACTTGGCTTCGGCGAGGGCGGAATAGTCGGTCGCGGATAAGTAGGCGCTCTCGATACGGGCGACCAGCGTGCCGTTCTTTTGGGACTCTGCGTAGGCCTTCTTCCAGTCCGGGTCGTTCATGAAGCCCTTCCAGGCGGCGTCGCGGGCGGCCTTATCGGGGTAGGCGAGGAAGTAGACCAGCTTGCGCTCGGGGTTCTCGCCGACGGGCACGAAGTAGCCGAGGTTGGTCATGCCGTGCTTGGTGAAGAGCTTGAGCGTATGATCGCGGAAACGGGCATTGAGGGCGTCCAGTTTGCCTTCCGGGGCGAAGTAGACGCGCATCTCGAAGACGCGGGTATCCGGCTTATCGGCGGCGACGGCGGTAGCCGAGAGCAGTCCAAAAGCGAAGAGGGCGAGGAACGTTTTCATGTTATTTGAGGATGGGTTGATGTTTTAGGGTGAGGGGTCTGGGGATAAATAAGGCTACCGCTGCGTCTGCTCGGCGGCATCCCGGGCCAGCGGCGGCAGATGTACGTCCACGCCGACCACGGTGAAGGCCCGTTGGACGTTCGGGTCCGGGATTGGCGTCAAGGTTAGCTCGTGAATGCCGTTGGGCAGGCCGTCGGCGACGGTGACGTAGTCGTAAGGCTGGCCGCTGTAGTGGTCCATCTGTGGACGCCACCAGCCGGGGCCGTGGGAGACTTCGTCGCGCCCATCGGGCAGGATGTGCCAGACGACTTGCGGTAGCTTCGGCAAAGGCTTCATCACCGGCTGAGGTTCACCTTCTTTTATCGGTTGCATGGCAGTATTCCAATCCGTGGGCAGGATGGTGATGCGGCCGCTATTGGAGACGAACTTGCGGTCGTTCTGGCCTTCGCCATCAAATCCGGTCTTCGATCCCACGAGTCGAAACCGTACCCGTTGATTGGCCTTTTTCTCATCGGCGTCGGTGTTGCCCTCAAGCACGGTGAGCACCCAAGTCTCCTCCTGCATTTTCGCACCAAGGTGATAGGTCATAGGCACGTTGGGCGCGGTGTTGTTCGCGATACGGGGCTGCGGACGGGTGCCGTGGAAGAGATTCAACTCGCTCGGCTTCTTTCCATCAATGAGCACCGTGGCTCGGCCGTGAGAGATGGGCAGCACTAAGTCCACGCGCGTCCCGCGAAATCTCAGCCGCAGCTGGTCCGTGGCCGTATTCGACTTGGCAATCCGAGTGTCGCTGTGCGTCCAGCCGGCACCCTCTAGCACGATCTCATCCGTCTTATTGTCCGCAAGAAAGCGGCCCACATCGAAACGTCGCACCTGTTCGGCCCAACTCGGGCCCACCGGCATCGTGGGGGTGAAATGGCGTTCGTAGAGCAGGGCCATCAGCGTTTCCCCTTTACGATTCAGATGCACCTTATCACGAAGCAGGTCGGTATTTTTGAAACCACTGCTCTTCAAGTAGTCCAGCCACTCGTTGCGGATCTCAACTAATTCTACGCCATATTTACGTGCCAGTCGGCGTAGCAAAACGGGCTCGGCTCCCTCGCGCGGCTGATCGGGCGCCTCGTGGCCATCGATGTGCTGAGTACGGATGATAATGTCTGCCGTAGTCTCGCTGCGTAGCTCGCTGAGGAAGCGCTCCCACACCTCCGCGGTTCCTTGGTAGGCGCTGAAAAGGACGAGGTCGGGCTGCGAGCGTAGGATGTCGTGCTTTAGCAGCTTTTGCATCCGCCAGACAAACCATCCGCCGATGGCTCGGTTTTCGGCGATGATGGTGGTCTCGGGGTAGCGTTCGCGCAGTTGCTGAATGAGCAACTCCGGCCAGCCAGACTCGATGGATTGCCCGTCAAAAAGGATACGCACCGGACGATGCGTGTATTTGCCCGACTCTAGCAGCGCCATCGTTCGCGTCAGATTCGCGCCAAGCCACTCAGGGTGTTCTGGTGCGAGGAGCGGGGGAATCTCCTTTATCCGCGCCGCCAGCTTGTCCTTGTCCGGCATAGGTAGTGGCGGGGGTGTTTTGACAAATTGGGCATTCGGCCCCTGCACGGTCACTTTCACTTCGCGTAACGGCTCGGCATTCTCTCCCAAGAGACGACAAGCAAAGCTGGTGCCACTAGAAAAGCGGACCAGCAGATGATTTACTCCTTTTTTCAGCTCAATCGGCAGCTCACGGGCGAGCTCGAAAGCAAACTCGCGATCAAACGTCCCAAGATTTTGCCCGTTCAGATACAGCCGGTGCTTGCCGCGGTTCGCACCCGTCATGAGATTGGCCTTCATGTCGCGCGGACTGTCCAGGCGGCAGTAAGCATATTGATAACCACCATCCGGCACGACCAAGCGGGGAAACTCATTCCAAACGCCTGGCATATTCGGTAAGACCATCCTCGTGCCCTCCCAGACACCCTCGCCGATCCGCAGCACCTCGCCTGGTTTCGCCGCGTCCGCCGTCACCGGGATCGCCAACGGCTTGTCACCCTGCGGGAAGAGTTTTTGGTCACCCATGGCCGCATACTTAGCCTCGCCGCCCATCGGCTGAAAAGGATCTACCTCCATCGACACCTCTGGCGTCTTAATGATCAGCCACGTGGTGACCTCGCCCAGCCTCCCTAGTTCCGTGGTGACATCCACCGCAATGGCGGACAACGGCAAGAGAAGAAAGGCAAAGAAAGTTTTCATATTATTTGAGGAACTGGGAGAGATTATCGCGAGTGACGAGCTGGAAGGGTATCAGCGTTTCCTTCGGGCAGGGCTGCTTCTTGGCGAGGAGGATGGCGGCATCGACCGAGCCTTTACCCTGGCCGACGGCGTCCTGGAAGACCGTGGCATCAAGGCGACCTTCCTTTACCGCGGTAAGCGCCTGTGCGATGGCGTCGATACCGATGACGGTGACGTCTTTCTTAAGGCCGGCGCGCTCGAGGGCGAGTAGGGCGCCCATGGCCATCTCGTCATTGTGGGCGAAGATAGCGGAGAACTTGCCCTTATGGGCCTGAATCCAGTTCTCCGTCAGCGCCATCGCCTTGGCGCGATCCCAGGAGGCCGTCTGGTGGTCGACCAGCTTGAGTCCGGGGTATTTAGCAAAGATTTCGCGGGCACCGGCTTCGCGTTGGAGTTGCGCCGAGGTGCCCATGATGCCGTGGAGCATCAAGACGCCGCCTTGGCCGTTCAGTTTCTTGGCGATGGCTTCCATCGCGATGCGACCCGCAT
>CAXNEN010000098.1:0-5649 GCA_964201505.1 Opitutales bacterium | reverse complement strand
CGACCATCATCGAGACCGGCCTCGACATCCCGAACTGTAACACCCTGATCATCGAGGGCGCCGACCGGTTCGGCCTTGCGCAGCTCTACCAGCTGCGAGGTCGCGTCGGCCGCTTCAACCGACAGGCCTACGCCTACCTCTTCCTGCATCGTCACGCCGCGCTGGTCGGCACGGCTCATCGCCGCTTGTCCGCCATCCGGCAACACAACCAGCTCGGCGCTGGTTTCCGGATCGCCATGCGCGACCTCGAGCTACGCGGTGCTGGTAATATACTCGGCGCGGCGCAGAGCGGCCACGTCGCCTCCGTCGGCTTCGATCTGTACTGCCAGCTCCTGCGCCGCAGCGTGGCCAAACTCCGCGGCGACAAAGGAGCCGTCATCGACCGATGCGAAGTGCAGCTGGACTTCATTGACCATACCCAGGCCGCGCTGGGCACCGAACAGACGAACAGCAGCGACGGCGAAGTCCCCTTGCTGACCGCCACCTTGCCGGCCGACTGGATTCCGGAGACCCGCCTGCGCATCGAGGCCTTTCGTCGCATCGCCCTCGCGCTGGACGCAGCCGAGGTCGCCGAGCTCAGGGCTTCGCTCAAGGACCGCTATGGCAAACTCCCGCCCGAAGCGGAGGCCCAGCTCAGCCTGGCCGAGATTCGCTGCCTTGCGGAGGAGAAAAGTGTCATTTCGGTGACGACCGACGGGGCTATCATCCGCTGCCTGTCGACGGCCGGAGGCCGTGCGCCCGAACCTATTCTGGTCGGCAATCGTTTTCCCCGCTTGACCGTGCGAGACCCCCTGCGGAAACTGAAGGAAATCCGCGGCTTCCTCTCACGACTGCCCGCTCCCTCCGACCGATGAAATCCTTCCTACTCTCTAGTCTCCTCATTGTGGCCGCGGCCCTTGCGCCCTCTCAGGTCTTGAAACCCACACTAAAGGAAGCCGCGGCCAAGCGTTGGTCCGAGATGCACGCCGACCGCATCGAAGCTGATGCCGACGGCACCGGCATCACCCTTTCTGACATCCGCCGCCAGATTGAGCCAATCAGCGGACAGCTCCGCGCCGCCGCCAAGTCCGAAGCCGAGTTCGAAAAGGCCCTTATGAGCGTCGCTGCAGAGACCCTCAAGGACATCGCCGAACGCCAGCTCGTCCTCGCCGAGTTCCGCGCCAGTGCTGCACGACTGCCCGCCTCCTATATCGACGCCGACATCGAAGAGACCATCCGGCGCGACCACGGCGGCGACCGAAACCGTTTCGTCGCTTCACTACGCACCGCCGGCACCACGCCCTTGGCCTATCGTAAGTACATCGAGGATCGCATCGTCTTCGACTACATGGTCAACCAGGTTCGGCGTGCCGCCTGGGACGTGAGCCCCGGGAAAATTCTCGAGTACTACGAGAAGAACAAGATAGACTTCGTCCGTAAGGAACAGGTCAAGATGCGCCAAATCACAATCACTCAGGGCGCCGCCGAGAAACCCGAGGAGACCGCAGCCCGTGCCGCCGCCTTCGCCGATGCACTGCGCCACCCCGCGAAGATTGCCACCACGCTCGAGCGATTCAAAGTTACCGGAAAGCCCTTGTCTGGAAAGCCCACCTTTGCCGATGTCGCCATGCGCGTGAGCATCGACGATTTCGCCAGCAAGGGAGGCGACACCGGGTGGCGCGCCCTTGAAGATCTCAACGAGACCCTCACCGCCAAGCTCAAGACCCTAAAGGTAGGCGAAGTCTCCGAGCCTTTGAAATTCGAAACGGGAGCCAGCCCCATCTATGTGATTGTCATGCCCGAGGATGTGCGTCCTAAAGGTTACGCTTCCGTCAACGACCCAGAAGTGATGGCTGAGATCGAAATTAAGGTCCGCCAGATTGGCATGAAAATTGCCATCAGGAACTGGCTCGATGGCCTGCGCGCGAAACACTTCGTCAAAGTCCACTGAGATGAGCGCCGCTCGAGGCGCCCGAGAGAGCGACGCAGCCATCGCGCAACCCTTCGGATGCCGGGCGTTTCCACGACGCAGCGCCGGTGTCCTGCTCCACCCGACAGCCTTGCCAGGCGATGGTCCCGTGGGCTCGCTTGGCGCCGAAGCCCGTCGCTTTATCGACATCATCGCCGCGGCCGGTTTCTCGTGGTGGCAAGTCTGCCCGCTCGGTCCAACTGGCTACGGCGATTCGCCCTACCAAGCGCTCTCCGTCTTCGCCGGCAACCCCTACCTCCTCGACCTTACAGATCTCGAGGCACGCAAGCTGCTAACTCCCGCAGAGATCGCCTCACTCCGGCGCGGCAACGACCAGCGCACTGATTACGGGAGGCTCTGGAGCGACCTCCGACCCGCACTGCAGCTCGCCGCCCGCCGCGGCGCCACGATCCTGAAGCAGAACGCTGCCTTCGGCCGCTTCCGAGACAAGCACTCCGGATGGCTCGATGCTTGGTGCCGCTTCTCCGCGCTACGCCAGGTCAACGGCTTCACCGCACCGGACAAATGGACCA
Organism: Opitutales bacterium; assembly: GCA_964201505.1. Taxonomy (GTDB): domain Bacteria; phylum Verrucomicrobiota; class Verrucomicrobiia; order Opitutales; family UBA953; genus UBA953. The sequence goes on along the minus strand of CAXNEN010000098.1, from coordinate 3,168 downwards.
TCGCCGAAGCCCCCGCCGGCTTGGTCGCGGAAGCCGAGGTACTGCAGTTCCTTTTCGCCGAGCAGTGGCGCGCGCTCCGTGACTACGCACATAGTAAAGGCGTTCAGTTCTTCGGCGACGAACCCATCTATGTCTCAGCCGACGGCTGCGACGCCAAGACGCGTCCCGAGCTTTTCCAACTCGACCAAGCCGGCCGCCCGCTCGCCGTCGCCGGCGTGCCGCCCGACTACTTCGCCGCGGACGGCCAACTTTGGGGCAATCCGCTTTATGCCTGGGACCGTCATGCCACCGATGGCTTTGCTTGGTGGAAGACGCGCGTGCATCACGACCTCGAGCTCTTCGATGCGATTCGCATCGATCACTTCCGAGGCATCCATGATTTCTGGAGCGTGCCTGCGGGGGCGCCCAACGCTCGCGAAGGCCAGTGGTGCGACGGCCCAGGACTCGCTTTCACCGGCGCGCTCTCTGGCCTGCCGCTCGTTGCCGAAGACCTCGGATTACTCTCGCCCGGCGTCGACGTGCTCCGCAAGGCCTCGGGCCTACCCGGCATGTCGGTGCTGCAGTTTGGCTTCGGCGGCCCGCCGGAAGGCAACCCTCACTTCCCCACGAACATCACCGCCGACCGCGTCGTCTACACTGGCACGCACGATAACGATACCGTCGTCGGCTGGTATGCGCAGGCCTCCGCCGAGGAACGCACTCGGGTCGAGGGCGTCTTCGGCTTCATGGCCTCACCGCATATCACGCTCGCTGAAGCCGCGCTCGCTTCGCCGGGCATCGCCGCTTTCATCCCCGTCCAGGACCTCCTCGGACTGGGAGCCGAGGCCCGCTTCAATACGCCGGGCAACCCGCAGGGCAACTGGGCCTGGCGCATGAGCGACCTACAGCTCACCACACTCGCGGCGATGGCCGGCGCATGGAAGCAGCGGCTGAAGGCCGCGCAGCGACTCAACGCGTAAGGCGGCGGTACTTCGGGCGACGCGGCGTATCCGACTCAAGGCCGAGGCGCTTACGCCGGTCTTCAAGGTAGTCACCGTAGTTTCCTTCGTGCCACACCACCGTGCTGTCATCCTCGAAGGCGAGGATGTGCGTAGCGACGCGATCAAGGAACCAGCGGTCGTGCGTCACGATGACTGCGCAGCCTGCGAAGCCTGCGAGGGCATCCTCCAGCGCGCGAATCGTATTCACGTCGAGGTCGTTGGTCGGCTCGTCGAGCAGGAGCACGTTGGCGCCAGCCTTGATGAGGCGAGCGAGGTGAATACGATTTCGTTCGCCGCCAGACATCAAGCCAACCTTGCGTTGCTGCACGTCGCCCGTGAAGCCAAAGCGGGCCGCATAGGCGCGGGCCGGGACCATGATCTTGCCGAGGTGAACCATGTCTTGTCCATCGGAGATCGCGGACCAGAGCGGCGCGTCCGCGGGGAGCGAATCACGAGACTGGTCGACGTAGGCGAGTTTGACCGACTCGCCGACCGTGAGCGTACCCTTGTCGGGCTTCTCCTGACCGGTGATCATGCGGAACAGGGTCGTCTTGCCCGCGCCGTTGGGGCCGACCACGCCGACGATACCGCCCGCTGGCAGAGTGAAATTGACTTCATCCATCAGAATACGGTCACCGTAGCCCTTGGAGAGGCCGCGTGCTTCGATGACGGCGCCGCCTAGGCGCGGGCCGGGCGGAATCCAGATCTCAGCCGTCTTCTCCTGAAGGTTCTGATCCTGCGTGAGCATCTGTTCGTAGGCGCGGAGACGGGCCTTGTTCTTAGCCACGCGCGCCTTGGGCGAAGCGCCAGCCCACTCGCGTTCGCGTTCCATCGACCGCGAACGGGCGGCGGACTGCTTCTCCTCCATCTCGAGACGCTGCTGCTTCTGCTGGAGCCACGAGGAGTAGTTACCCTTCCAAGGGATACCGCGGCCGCGGTCGAGCTCCAGAATCCAGCCCGCGACGTTATCGAGGAAGTAGCGGTCGTGCGTGATCGCGATGACCGTACCTTTATAAGTTTGCAGGTGGCGTTCGAGCCAGGCGACGGTGTCGGCGTCGAGGTGATTGGTCGGTTCGTCGAGTAGGAGGATGTCCGGCTCCATCAGCAGCAGACGGCAGAGCGCCACGCGACGCTTCTCGCCGCCGGACAGCGCGGAGACCACCGCTTCGCCAGGCGGACAGCGCAGGGCTTCCATCGCCATCTCGATACGGGCGTCGAGGTCCCAGCCGCCGCGCGTGTCGAGAATCGTCTGGATCTGGCCTTGGCGGGCCAGGATCTTCTCCTGCTCCTTGGCGTCGTCAGTCTCCGAGACCTTGACGAACGTCTCGTCATACTCCTCAAGCAGGGCCTTCATCGGACCCGCCGCCTGCATCACGCATTCGTGGACCGTGAGGTGTTCGTCGAGGCGCGGCTCTTGGGCGAGGTAGCCGAGCGTGTAGCCAGGCACCTGGCTAATCGCACCGTCGAATTCCTTATCCTCACCCGCCATGATCTTAAGCAACGTAGACTTACCCGAACCGTTCAGGCCAAGGACGCCGATTTTGGCTCCATAGTAGTAAGAGAGCGAAATATCACGGAAAACGGGTTTCTTTTCGAAGTACTTCGTGACCCCTGTCATCGTGAAGATTACTTTTTCGTCGGCCATAGGGAAAGGTTCCGTGAAGACCCCCAGGGGGCAAGCGGAACCCTCCGGGCGGGCGGGCTTACCGCACTTGACATCCACCCCGGGGTGCCCAAGGTAAGCGTTAGTTCACCTTTACCGAGGTGGGTCCTGCCGGACCCGCTTTTTTTGTCCCCAAATCATTTCACCGAAAACCCGTACCCATCATCATGAGCGTCGATATCAAACCCTTCCTCCAATATCTCGAAAAGGAGAAGAATATTAAAAAAGAAGAGGCCTGCGCCCTTATCGTCGAGGCGATCAAGTCCTCCGTCGAGAAGTCCGTCATGGCCGGACAGAACGTGGAGATTAACGCCGACCCTGTGTCCGGCAAGCTCGACGCCTTCGTCATCCTCCGCGTGACCGACTCCGTGTCGGACCCCCTTCAGGAGATCAACCCAGTCGCCGCCGCCCTCATCGAGGCCGACGTCAAGGTCGGACAGGAAGTCCGCAAGCCCATCAACGTGGCGGACCTCGGCCGCATCGCCGCCAAGACCACCCAGCAGCTACTCAACCAGCGCTTCCGCA
>CAXNEN010000097.1:0-5677 GCA_964201505.1 Opitutales bacterium | reverse complement strand
CTCATCTCAGTCCGGTAACGGACTCCCCTGGGAAAGACTAGGAAGGAACGTACTTATGAAGGTGGAAAGTCCCCAAGTAGCAAGTGGCAACCCCCACCCCCCAGCGGGATCCCCCAAAAGGAAGGGCCCGACACACGTCGGGCCCTGGTTGGCATCACTGACAACCAGAAATTAGCGATTCATCGACAGCTGGGCGCGGAGATACTCGACCGTGCGGCGCACGTTGGCATCCACTTCCATCTGATTCACGACCGTCTTACGGGCGTGAATGACCGTACCGTGGTCGCGACCGCCGAAAGCCTGGCCGATCGACACGAGGGACATGCCGGTGAGCTGGGTGGCGAGGTACATGGCGACCTGACGGGGGAAAGCGATATTCTGCATGCGACGCTTGGACGTCATGTCCGACATCTGGATGCGGTAGTGCTCGGCGACCTTGCGCTGGATGACTTCGGCCGTGAGCGTGTGGCTGGCTTCCTCGACGAGGATGTCATGGAGCAGCTTCTCGACCTGGGCGAGTTCGAGGGGCTTGCGGGTCATGCCGGTCAGACCGACGATACGGGTGACAGCGCCTTCAAGGTTACGGACGTTGCGGGCAATACGGGAGGCGATGAACTCAGCAATCTCAGGCTGGAGGTCGAGGCCACGGGCGGCGGCCTTCTTGCGGAGGATGGCGATGCGGGTCTCGAGGCCGGGGGCCTGGATGGAAGCGACCATACCCCACTGGAAGCGGGAGACGAGGCGTTCCTGGAGCTTGGCGATCTCGGAAGCCGGGCGGTCGCTCGTGAGGACCACCTGCTTATGGTTATTATGCAGCTCGTTGAAGGTGTGGAAGAACTCGTCCTGCGTGGATTCCTTGCCAGCGAGGAAATGGATGTCGTCGATCAGAAGCAGGTCGAGTTCGCGGTAACGGCGACGGAACGCGGCGACGCTGCCGGTCTGGAGGGCCTGGATGAAATCGTTGGTGAAGGTCTCGGAGGAGATGTAGGCGATGCGAGCCTGCGGATTGCCGGCGTAGACCGAGTGGGCGATCGCGTGCATCAGGTGGGTCTTACCGAGACCGGTCGGGCCGTGGATGAAGAGCGGGTTGTAGTAGTGGCCCGGTTCCTTGGCGACAGCGAGCGAAGCGCCGTGGGCCATCTCGTTTTCCGGACCAACGATGAAATTATCAAACGTGTTATTCGCCTTGATCGCCGGAGCCGGCGAAGCGGTGGCGGCCTGGCGCGAAGAACGTGCGACGGGGGCGGGAGCCGGAGCGGCTTCACGTGAAGCATCGACCGAAGCGGTCAGACGGAAATCCATGTTACGTCCGGCGACGAGCGTGAGCTGGCGACGGAGCATCTCGGCGTAGTTGCTGTTCACCCAGGCTTCGGTGAGGACCGACGGAGCTTCCAGTACGAGGACTTTGCCTTCGATGATGCTCAGGGGCTGCAGAGAAGAGATCCAGGTCTCGAAGTCCGCGCGAGGAAGGTTATTACGGAGTTCGCTTTTTGCGGTTTCCCAAAGGGATAGGTGGCTAACGGAAAGAGACATGAGAAAGGGGGAGGGTTGAGAAAGGTTGTTCACAGGCTCTTTGGAAGCCCGAAAGTGAGGTATTTTTGTAAAAGTGATGTTAAAGAAACGACCGTAAGGTTTTAACTGCTTCACTGCCAAATGAGTGATCGGCGGTAGGTGCAGCGTAAGTCGTTGTTGGGTGGGTATTTGAGAGGTTAAAAATTGGATTCAACCGTATAACGTCCGGCGGAGGGGCCGGGGTAGATCCGCGGGGGTCGAATCGGATGACATTTGTGAACACGCCGTGACGAGGGACAAGAGCAAGCCCTGCACAGGTTATTAACAGGACCCCTGTAGATAAGAAAATGAGGTTTCTGTTGCACGTCCGTAACACCATCACCGTCACCTTGCGAATAGGGGTTTTAATTCACTTCACCGATTCCGCGAGGTGCTCGTCGCGGAGCCTTCGCAGGTCGTCCAAGGTCAGGCAGTGACGGAGTCGGTCGCGCAGTTTTCGGGATCCAGGCAGCCCGTGCGTCAACGGATGCATGCGATCGAGCATCCAACGCACGTCGCGCGAACCCAGACGCGAGGCATGCACCTCGATGGTGAGCTCGGCCAAGCGAATCATGCAATCCCAGCGCTGTTGCATGCCGATTTCGGCCGCGGAGCCTTCCCTGCCCTCCATCGCAGCCTTAATCTGAGCAAAAATCCAGGGGTTACCGAGTGCGGCCCGGCCGACCATCAACCCGGAGACTCCGGTCTCCCGATGTCGAAGGAGAGCCGAGGGTCCGTCCTTCACGTCGCCATTACCGATTACAGGGATATCGACCGCGGCGGCCACCTGGGCGATCCAGCCCCAATGGGCCTCACCAGAGTAACCCTGCTCCTTCGTACGACCATGGACCGCCACGGCCTCGACGCCGAGCTCCTGCAGCCGTCCGGCCACTTCGACGGCCACGATGGTGGAGTGATCCCAGCCGAGACGCATTTTCGCGGTGAGCGGCACGTCGGGAATCGCATCCTTCACAGCCTTCACGAGATCGTAGAGCAATGGCGTGCATCGTAGCAGCCCCGAGCCGGCGTTCTGTTCAATGACCTTATGCGCGGGGCAGCCGAAATTGAGATCAAGGAAGTCAGGCTTCACCCGGTCGCACACCAGACGCGCGGCCTTGGCCATCGAAGCGGGCGTGGCGCCAAAGATCTGGACGCCCATCGGACGCTGGGCTTCGGTAAAGTCGACCATCTCCCAGGCTTTGACGTTATCGCGGATGAGGGCCTCGGATTGCACGAACTCCGTGACCATCACGTCGGCACCCTGCTCCTTACACACCTGACGGAAAGCCACGTCGGTGTGACGAGCCATCGGCGCGAGGTAGAGCGGGAACTTGCCTGGACCGAACCACGGCAGACGTGGCGCAACCTTACTCACGGACGTCCGTCCTTCTTCTTCAGACCTGCCTTGAGCTCGCGCCAGCGGGCGAGGCGTTCGGCGATCTGCGGCTCGGCGCCAGCGTCACCAGGATGATAAAGCGAAAGCGGGCGGCTCAGGTATTCCTGCCCACTGATGGCTTCCGGGTAATCGTGGCTGTAACGATAGGTGCCACCGTTCCCGAGGCTCTTGTTCACGCTGTTGTGAGCATCCTTCAGGTGCAGAGGCACCTCCTGACGCGGCATATTGCGCACCGCGTCCTTAGCCTCGGAGATCGCTACGGTAGTGCTGTTGCTCTTCGGCGAGAGCGCCAGGAAGAGCGTCGCATGGGCGAGCGCGTATTCACACTCGGGCATCCCAACCATCTCGCACGCTTGGAAGGCCGCGGTAGCCACGCCCAGGGCGCGCGAATCCGCCAGACCGACGTCCTCGGAGGCGCAGATGACGAGACGCCGCGCGATGAAGCGGGGCTCCTCCCCTCCTTCGAGCATCAGGAACAACCAGTAGAGGGCGGCATCCGGATCACCGCCACGGACGGATTTAATGAAGGCCGAAGCGGTGTCGTAATGGTCGTCGCCGCCGTCATCATAACGAATGCGACGTTCACGGGCAAAGGAAGCCACCGCTTCGTCGGTCACGCTGCCGAGCGCGGGCGCCGAAAGGACGAGGGTCTCGAGGCAATTCAACGCGCGCCGCAGGTCGCCTGAAGCCATCTCGGCCACTTGCTGTAGGACTTTCTCCGACGCCTTGATGCCGAGCGCGCCCAGACCTCGTTCCTTATCTGCGAGCGCCGTGCCCAGGAACGTGGCGATCTCGAGCGGCGACAGCGGGTCGAGTCGGAAAAGATGACTGCGGCTCAGGAGGGCCGAGACGACGTAGAGGCCGGGATTATGGGTCGTACAGCCGATGAGGCGCACTACGCCCGCTTCGACGTCCGGCAACAGCAGGTCCTGCTGCGCCTTGTTGAAGCGATGGATCTCATCGACCACCAAGACCGTCTTACGTGAAGGCTGGCGACGCGCATCGGCCAGGATCTCGCGCAGTTCCGGCGTACCGGAGAGCACCGCGTTGACGCGTACGACGTAGGATTGCGTCTCGGCGGCGATGACTTCGGCCAAGGTAGTCTTACCGCAACCCGGTGGGCCGTAGAATAGCAGTGAGCCGAAGTTATCGGCCTTGATCAGGCGAGGCAACAAGGCCTCAGGGCCAAGCAACCCGGCATGGCCAACGACTTCCGTGAGATTCCGTGGACGCATCCGCGAGGCGAGCGGGCGACGGCGCTCCGGGATGGCATCGGGCACGCCCTGGCCCAATCCAGGCAGAGCGTCATCCGAACCCACGAGCCGTGCAGCCACGGCTCACTTCTCTTCCGCGAAGGGCACCAGGTGACAGTAAGGCTTCTTGCCCCGCAGCTGGTAATACTTCTGGTGGTATTCTTCCGCGCGCCAGAACTTCGGTGCAGTCTCGACCTGGGTGGCGATCGGGCGGGAAAACACCTTGGCGAGCGTCAGACCAATCTTCACGTCGTCGGCGACCTTCTTCTGCTCAGGGGAGTGCGTGAAAATAACGGAGCGGTACTGATCACCGACATCGGGCCCTTGGCGATTGACCTGCGTCGGGTCGTGCATCTTGAAGAAATACTCGACCAGCGTGCGGTAGGAGACCTTGGTCGGGTCGAAGGTCACCTCAATGACTTCAGCGTGCCCGGTACCCTTGTTGCAGATGTCCTCATACGTCGGATTCAAGGTCTTGCCACCCGCATAGCCGCTCTCGGCCGAATGGACGCCGGGGATCTTGGCATATTGATATTCGACGCCCCAGAAACAGCCGGCCCCGAAGGTGGCTTTCTCGAGCTTAGGAGGAGTGGTCATGGTCTTATCGGTGGAAGGCTTGAGGTCGGCCGCAAGGAGGAGACCGCAGGCGGTGCAGGCGACGAGACCGGACTTCAGGAGGGTGAGCAGCTTGTTCATGGCGGGACGAACCTACTTTGGGCGATTCCCCGACCGAAGCAAGGTGGGACGACGCTCAGGACACCACCCCGCGTAAGTCCTCCGCTAGGGCTTCCGGCGGATGCGGGTCGCGGGTCAGACCACGCTCTGGGGTCAGGTAGAAGGTATCAATCGCGAAACCCTGCTCGGTCGCGATGTTGGCGAAGGTGATGGTATAACCGGCCTCCCGGATAGCGCGTCCGAAGCGGAACAGTAGACCAAGGCGGTCATTGCACTGGATCTCGATGACGGTGCGGGCCAGGTCCACTTCATAGTAGACTTCGACCTTGGCGGCGAGTGGCACGAAAGCCTTACGTCGCGGGGCGGTTAAGAGGGAGTGCTGCTCCACGGCCGCAATGTCATCCACGAAATCCGTACCTTCGAGTAGCGACTTAGCCAAAGCCGCCGTGAAGCGTTCTTTGGAAACTGCCTCCTTGCCGACAGGCAGGACGACCTTGAAGAAGTCAATCGCGACGTCGTCGTCGCGCGAGAAGGCACGACACGAGACGATGTTGATACCGGCCACGGCGAAGGCACCGGCCATCCGGCTGAAGAGTCCCGCGCGATCCCAGGTGACGACGGTCACCAGTGACTGGCCGGAACCAGCGTCGTCGTGCCATTCGACGATCGGGCGTAATGATTCCTCGGCATCGGCCTCCGAGACGGATGCAATCAGTCGATGGATCATCCGCAAGTGATGCGCGGCGTCTTCGGCTGCGGCATGCAGGTAATACCCCTGCGGCATGGTAGTGAAGTGGGCTTC
>CAXNEN010000096.1:0-5687 GCA_964201505.1 Opitutales bacterium | reverse complement strand
TGCCGTCACCAAGCGCGCGGCGCGGGCGCTGATTCCAGGCGGTCCTGCGTCGGCCTGGGCAGCTTCGGGAAGAAATCTAGTCCGGTAAGTTCCTCCAAGCGGCGGATACTCACGACGTAGCGCGTCAACTCGACGTCGCGCCACTTCTCTTCGTGCGGCACGAGGTAGGCAATCGCGCGAATCCCTTGGCCCGGCTCGTCATATTCTGAGACGACCATCCAGAACGACGACGGCACCGGGACGCGGCCGACCTGCTTCACAGAGGGCGAGGAGATGACCGGACCGACCTGGACCCAAACGGTGCCGTAACGCGCGACGTAACGCTTCATGATCCGCTGCTCCAGGTCCTTCCACAGGCCGGCATTGAGCGCGTGCAGCTGAGGCACGATATTGCTGAGGAGGAACGTCTCCCGCTGCGCCTCCGCGCCGTAGCAGACCGAGATCGCGTAGTTCGGCGCGAGGTGCCCACGGTCGTAGCCCGAGCGGACGTATTCGGAAGTCGTCACGCGCGCCGCCGTGCGCACGTCGGACTTGAACGAGGAAGGCCTCTCGAGATGCACATCCTTATAGGGGAAGACGCGGTAGGAGGACCAGCGGGGCGAAGGCAGCGCATCGTCGTAGCCGACCGAGTAGCCGCGGTTCACGAGATGCTTGAGCCCTAGGCGGTCGGTCGGCTCGCCATAAGGAGCGGTCGCGTCCTTATCTGGCGGCGGTGCCGGGACGATATCGCCCTTCACCACTTCGGTGCCGTCGGCGAAGCGATCGAGTGCGTCGACCACGCTCCGCGGCGTCGTGCCGTCTTCGCGTACCGTATCGACCACGTTCAGTACCTGTTGCTCGATGGCGATCTTCTGCGAGCGCTCGGAGAGAACGTAGAACAGCCCCAGCACGCCGACCGAGAGCAGGACAAGCAGGCAGACCCAGCCGAGGAAGCGGAGCAGATTCCGGATCATGTCAGCGTGTCAGGTAATAACACTGCCAGGCCCAGTGGACGACGAGTAAGGCCACGAAGGCAATCCGGACGCGACGGGAATAGGCCGGCTCGATGAAGAGGCGAAGCCGAAGCGGATCACGACGGAGCCAGAAGATCGCCGAGTAGACCGTCCAGAGTAAGGCCAACGTGACGACGAGGAAGAAGCCTGGGTGGAAGAGGAACGCCTGACCCAGATCGAGATTCACCAGATTGCGTGCGCAGCGCGTACCGCCGCAGCCGAGGCACGGCAATCCTGTCACCCGCATGAAGATACACTGCGGCAGCTGCAGTCCGGACAGGAACCAGCACCAGGCGAACACCGCGCCGGCCAGGAACGCTGCCGGCCAGACGAGCTCGTGATTGAGCTCGCCCGGATAGGCAGGTCTGCGGATCAATCGAAGCACCAATCAGCGCGTGGCCGCGGCCCACCAGATAAAAATGCCTGGAAGGAAGCAGCAACAGCTGCAAAGGACGAACCAGACGAAACTGGAGATGCCAAACTGGGCCCAAGGGCTGACGCCTGTCGCCGCGCCGAAGCACCTGAAGTAGACGATCAACGCCGGGATAAAGAGCAGGGAGCTGATGACAATCTGGACTCCAACATTGAACCAAAGCAGCTGCAATGGGGCCATGAGCAGGATTAGCCCCGCCGTCGCGAGCAAGCTCGCCGACACGGTTCGCTCGACCGAAACTTGAATCCGGAAAACACGTTGCCCGACCCAGTGCAGCACGGCGAAGAAAGCGTAGAGGAGCGGCGCAAAGGCCAGGCCGCCGATGGTGGAAGTAATCGTGATGCCGATGGGCGCCGGAGGAGCCTTGAGCATTTCCTGGGCAACAGACTGGACAGCGGGCGAGGAAAACCCTTGGAGGAATTCAGCGATGCTACGCCCGGGATCCGGGGCGAACATCAGTCGAACGGTTTGAAACGGGATACTGATCGTCAGGGCTACATAACAGAAGGCCAGCCAATCGCCGAAGGCATAGCGCCCGGCTGAGAGGGAAGAAGGATTCGCGATTGCCATCTTGACCGTCGCGAAAAAAGACCCGAGCGACTTCCCCTGCTCCCAAGGAATGGTTGAGACTACGGGCGTATCCATGATCGCCGAGCCCGGCGAAGACGGCACACCGGTGGCTCGGAATTCGGCCCAATCGCCGAGCGGCGTCCACGCCGGCATACCGTCGCGCCAGGCGAGGTCGGAGGCGAGGAAGCGACCCGACTGCAGGCCGGCTTGGATTTCTTCGAGGGCGAAGATGCCGAGTTGGGCGGAGTTGCGGGCGACGTGGATTTGCATGGAAATTAACCTGCGAGCCCGCGGGCGATGGATGCGAACAATGCCGCGTAGAGGCCGCAGGCGCAGCAGCAAGGAATCACGACGAGCGAGATCACGACTTTCCACCAAGCGATGCGATGGACCTGTGAATGAGCAATAACGACTGCCACCAGCTGCCAAGGCGACACAATGGAGTTAAGGCAAGGGATGAAGATGAAGGGCATGAACGCAGAGTAGGCGTAGGCATTAGACCGATAGGTCTGGGCGAAGCTGCCGGCCGGATTCCACGGGAGAAGCAGAAGGTGCGTGAGGGCCGCCCCGATGAACTGAAACAGCGGAGTGAGCAGGAAAAGGATGCCAAGGAAGCCAGAGATGGCCAGGGTGGCGCCGGGAGCACCCACGCCGGAAAGCCACTGCATGGCAGGGTTATTCGGCAGTTCCGCCACCTTGCTGGCGCTCAACATGAAGAAGGCGAGGGTACCGTACATCAGGCTGCCGAGAATCCAAGCCGGCAGGAGCGACCAATAGGTGAAGGAGATCGGACGCGCATAGCCGCCGTCGCGCAGATTCGCAAAAGTGCGCACCGGATCGAGCGCGACCTCCTTAATGGTCGCGACATAGTTGGCGAAGGAGGCGCCGCGCTCCCATGAGGGCATCGCCAGCGCCGAAACGTCTTTCGCACCGAAAGCAGACGCAGACGAGGGGGAAGGAGGCGGCACGCCGACGCCGCGGAACTCGGACCAATCGCCGAGCGGCGTCCAGGCGGCCATGCCGTCGCGCCAGGCGAGGTCGGAGGCGAGGAAGCGGCCAGAGGAAAGACCAGCGGTGATTTCTTCGGGGGCGAAGATGCCGAGTTGGGCGGAATTCCGGGCGACGTGAATCTGCATAGCGTTGAGTAGTCGCTAGGCCAGCCTGCCGCAAACCCAGAACATCTGGATACGTTTAGCCCGCCTCCCCGAAAAGGGTGGCGGGCTGGGAAAGTGGTGAGGAGGGCGGGACTCGAACCCGCGACCGGCGGCTTAGAAGGCTGCTGCTCTGAATCCAGCTGAGCTACCCCCTCATGAAAGTGACCGTATGACGGTCACCCCCAATGGGCAAGCCGTCAGCAGACTAGCAGATCAGGTCTCTGAAATTGCTGAAATCCGCCGAAAGACCGCTCGGCATGCCCTTGTTGATGACCGAGACGGCATCATGGGAATGGAGCGACTCGAGGTGCGAACAGGCGATGACGAAGTCGCGCACGCGGGCATCGCCGTCGAACTGCTCGTAGACGACGCGGGCGGCGTCCTCGACGAACTTGGAATAGGCACCGTTGAGCTCGGCGAAAGCCTGCTCGTCCTCGCGCTTCACCATGACCTGGGTCTCGGTCTGGAGGCCCTTGAGGCAAAGGTCCTTCATATCCTCGACATAGAGGGCGCGGCCGGGCGAGACCTCGGCGATCACGCGGGCCTTGGAGCGCTGCGAGTGCGGGATGCCGTAGGCGGAGCGTTCTTCACGGGCGTGCTCGGCGAGCTCGGCGGAGCAAGGGCAGGCGGACGAGTAGATGAAGTCGAAATGGACGTAACGGCGGAGGCGGTCGAGGTCGTCGATCGTGCCTTCGAGGACCGCGCGGTAATACTGCCAGCCTTCGAGACCCGAACGTAGGGACTTCTGCATGATCGGGTAGCGTAGCTCGACCATAATGCGGGCGCGGCTGCAATCGAGGTCCTTCTTGTAGCGGACGAGCACCTCTTCGAGGAGCTCATGCGAGAGCACGCGGTCCTTGAATTCGTAGAACGTCCGCATGATGCGGGACATGTTGATGCCCTTGCGGTCGGCCGCGAGGGACACCGAGCCGGTGACGGTGCACTCGAGCGTGATCGGCTTGCCATCGCGGGTGGCGACGAGCATCGGCAGACGGAAGCCCGAGATACCGACGTGCTGAATCGGGACGTTGGCGCCCTGGATCAGGGAGGCATCCTTATTCTGCATGTCCGGCAAGGTGGCACGATACGCGTCATCGGCCCGGAAATTCTGGTCGTAGCGGCGGGAAAGATTCCCGCTGCGGGGCGGATGGTCGGCGCGACTCATAGCGGGAAGGTTGGAGGAAAAGCCCGGGCGGGCAAACGGGCTGCTAGGAAATTGTCCCCTGCGATGGAGCCACCTGCCGGATTTGAACCGGCGACATTCTCATTACGAATGAGATGCTCTACCAGCTGAGCTAAGGTGGCGTCGCAGAGGAACGATGAACATGAGGAGCCCGGGACGAAAATCAAGCCTTGGCGACGTGGGAATGCCCTCGCCAGCCCCGAAACTAACCACAAATTAGCCCCAAAGCCCCATGCGAGCCGCCCTCATCGCCCGCCAATTCGACGTCCAGGGAAGGCTCGTGACCGTCGAGCCCTACGGCTCGGGCAACGTCAACGACACCTATCTGGCGGTCTTCCGCACCACCTTCTCGGAGCAGCGCTTCATCGTGCAGCGTATCCGCAAGTCGGTCTTCCCGAACCCGGAAGTGATCATGCAGAACATGCGTGTGCTCACGGACCACTGCCACGCGAAGCTCGAGGCCGAGGCCGAAGGCGCGGACCGTATCTGGCAGCTTCCGAAGATCATCCAGACGAAGACCGGCGAGGATTGGGTGACGGACGTCGACGGAGACCTCTGGCGCGCAATCTCACAGATTGCCAGCGCGGACGCCTACGAAAAAGTGCGCAACCCAGAGCACGCCCATGAGGCGGGCATCGTCCTCGGCCATTTCCATCGCATGGTGAGCGACCTCCCGGCCGAAAAACTCGGGTACGCGTTGCCCGGTTTTCACGTCACGCCCGGTTACCTCGCCAAGATGGACGCCGCGCTCGCGACGACCGCGGGACAGGAACGCCTGAACGCCTCCCAAGAGGCGAAGCGTGCCGTCCGCTTCGTCGAAACGCGCCGCGTGCGCTGCTCCGTGCTCGAGGATGCGCGCGCCCGCGGAGACCTCGGCCTGCGCACCACGCACGGCGACCCGAAGGTCGGCAACATCATGATCGACGAGGCCACCGGCCGCGGCACGTGCATCGTCGACCTCGATACCGTACAGCCGGGACTGGTCCATTATGACATCGGTGACGCCATGCGCTCCGTGTGCAACCCCGCGGGCGAAGACGCCTCCGAACTCGGCGCCGTCATCTTCGACCTCGAGCTTTTCAGCATGATTTACAGGGGTTATCAGGCCCATGCGAAGGACTTCCTCAGTCAGGCCGACCACGGCCATCTCTTCGACTGTATCCACCTGATCCCACTCGAGCTCGGCATCCGCTTCCTCGCGGACCATCTCGCCGGCGACGTCTACTTCAAGGTCCGTTATCCCGGACACAACCTACGGCGGGCGCTGGTGCAGTTCAAGTTGGCCGAGAGCATCGAGGCTCGCGAGCCATCCATCCGCAAGGTGCTCGGCGAATCCTGATGGCCGCCGACGTCCC
>CAXNEN010000095.1:0-5829 GCA_964201505.1 Opitutales bacterium | reverse complement strand
ATCTCAGAGCTGTTCGGGACGCGCACGCTGCGCATCTGGATACCGCTGTTCACGAAACCTGTTCCGGTCAGGCGCAACTTTACTCGTAAGTCGAAATTCTGGTAGGACTTCTCGGTCGCGAGGAAGAAGTTCTTGGGGACCTTCGTCGTGAGCGAACCGCCGCGGATCTCGCCAGCCTCGACGCGCCACCAAGTGGCATCACCCTCCCAGCCAGCAAGGGTCTTGCCGTCAAACAGGGAAACCGGGGCGGCGTGAACGGTCAGGGCGAGGAACAGGGCCAGGAAGCAGCGCATGGGAAGATGGGGTTGATTAAAAGTTAGCCGCCTGATGGCCGCCCACAACCCTGCTCGTCATCTCATCCTGCAACCTGATTACCTCCAAAAGCACATCGGCCGGCACCCCACGCTTGCGTCCCCCGCCTGAACCGCCTGTTTTCTCTGCATGTCCTCCGCCCACAAGCTCCTCCGCGACTGCGCCGCGACCCTGATTCCCGCCGGAGATGTCGTGGTACTGGAAGCAGGCACGGAAGTGCACGTCACCCAAGCCCTCGGCGGCTCGGTCACGGTCCGCACCCCGATGGGCCTCTTCCGCATCGCCCCGGCCGACATCGAGGCCCTTGGCCCTGATGCCGTGAGCCAGTACGGGAAGAAGGACGAGACCGTCATCAGCGGCCCGGTGAATCAGGAAGCCCTTTGGGAAGCGCTCAAGGGCTGCTTCGATCCGGAGATCCCGGTCAACATCGTGGACCTTGGACTCATCTATCACCTCGAGCTCTCGCCCGGCGAGCGCGGCGGACAGAAGGTCGCTGCGAAGATGACGCTCACCGCGCAAGGTTGCGGCATGGGCCCGGTCATCGCGGCCGACGCGAAGTCGAAGATGGAAGCCCTGCCCGGCGTCGAATCCGCCGAAGTCGAGATCGTCTGGGACCCGGTCTGGAATCCGCGGATGATTTCCGAAGCCGGCCGCAAGCAGCTCGGCCTCGAGTGATGTCCGCACCCGTCCAGTCCGCGACGGCCCTCTACCTGCACGTCCCGTTCTGCGCTTCGTCGTGCGACTTCTGCTCGTTCTACCAGGAACAACCTAAGCGCGGCGAAATCGACCGCTACCTCTCCGCCATCGAACGGGAGATGGAGCTTCACCCGCCTGGTCGCGTGGAGACCGCCTTCTGGGGTGGCGGCACACCCGGACTACTGCCGGCGGAAGACCTATTGCGACTCGGCACGGCCATGACCAAGGCCGCCGGACGGCCCAGCGAATGGTCGGTCGAGCTCGCGCCTTCGTCAGTGCGGGCCGACAAACTCTCGGCATTGAAGGAAATCGGCGTCACGCGCGTCTCGATGGGCGTGCAAAGTTTCGACGACGCCACGCTCGACGCGCTCGGCCGACGTCATTCGCCGAAGCAGATCATGGAGGCGTGGGAACTCATCGAGGCCGCCGGCTTCTCCTCACGCAACCTCGACCTCATCTTCGCCATCCCAGGACAGGATGAGAAGCGCTGGACGGACGACCTGCATCGCGCGATCTCGCTCAAGCCGGACCACCTCTCCACCTACTGCCTGACCTTCGAGGAGGACACCGCGATGTTCGTGAAGCTCTCGCAGGGCAAGGTGAAGATCGACCGCGAACTGGAAGCCCGCCTCTACCGCGGCACCTGGGAAACACTCGAATCCGAAGGCTATGCCCAATACGAGACCTCGAACTTCGCCCGCGCCGGCCATGCCTGCCGGCATAACCTCATCACCTGGGAGATGGGCGCGTGGATTGGCTACGGCCCCTCTGCCTCGTCGCAGTGGGGCGCCCGCCGCTGGACGAACCCCGCCAACCTTGAGCAGTGGATCAAAGGTATCGAAGCCAGCCAGCCCGTCCTCGAACAGGTCAAGGACCTCAGCCCGGCGGACCTGCTCTGCGACGCACTCGTCTTCGGGTTGCGCCTCAACGCTGGCGTCGATCCGCACGCTCTCGCCGCGCGTTTTAACGCGCCGCTTCCGCAAGGCGTGCGCAAGCTCTTCGCCGACCTCGTCGAGGAAGGCCTCATGGAGCTCGCTGGCCCGAACTTCCGCCTGACTGGCGAAGGCCGTATGCGGGCCGATGCCGTCGGCGTCGCCGTACTCGAGAAATTCGACTGATGGAATACGCCCTCGGTGCCGCCTTCTTCTATTCGTGGTCGGTGACCTGCGCCCGCCGAAGGCGACCCCGCAGACCGTTGGACCGGCATCTGGCGCGGCATACTCTCCGCCCTCGGCCAGGCCTGCGGAGCGGTCAGCACCCCGCTGGCCGTTGATGCCTGCAAGTAAGCCGGCGAAGTTATTCCGGACGTCTTCGCCCGAGCGATCGTGCGCCTGCTCGGCGGCGCTATCGCCATCGGCGGGGTCATCTTGCTAAGGGGGCCCTAAGCCGAGGCCGAGTCTAGCTTGCGCTCCTGCGCGTCGACCACGGCTGTCGTGACGAGGTCGGAGCCGACGTTCGTCATGGAACGTGCCATGTCCAAGATCCGGTCGACTCCAAGCACGATACCAATGCCTTCGGCTGGGATGCCGAAGGTAACCAGCAAGCCGGCGATAAGCGGCAGCGAACCGCCAGGGATACCCGCGACGGCGACGGCGCTCAGCACGGAAAGGAAGAGTAACGTCAACTGCTGGGCGACGGAAAGGTCGACACCGTAGACCTGGGCGACGAACAGGACCACGCAGCCCTCATAAAGGGCCGTACCACTCATGTTCATGGTCGTCCCGAGGGGCAGGACGAACCCGGCCACGCTCGGCTTGAGGCCAAGGGTGTTCTTTGAGCACTCCAGCGCGGCCGGCAGCGTCGCGTTGCTCGAGCTCGTCGAGAACGCGGTGATCAGCACGCCGCGGATATCGCGGAAGAACTCCAGCGGTTTCCGCTCGGTCCAGAGGCGCAACCAGAGCGACATCGTGCCGAAAAGGTGGAAGAGCATGACGGCGAGGCACCCGAGGGCGAAGACGCCGAGCGCGACCAGGATGTCCAGGCCGACCTTGACGATAACACTGTAGATCATCAGCGGCACGGCGTACGGCGCGAGCTTCAGGGCAATCTGCACGATACCCGTCATGAGTTCGGCAACCAGGTCGAGCGCCGACATCAACTGCTGGCGCTTCGCCTCAGGGAGCTGAGTCCCGACGACGCCGACGAGCAAAGCGAAAAGGATGAGCGGGAGGACATCGCCGATCGTACCGTTGGCTTGGCCGACGACGGCGCCGAAGAGATTCTTGGGCATGAACATCTCGACCAGCCCGGCGAGATCGAGCGAGGGGGCGGCCGCGGAGGTGGCCACGTGCTTCTGGGCGGCACCGCCGAATTCCTGCATCAACATCGTCTTAGCCGCGGGATCCAAGTGGTCGCCGGGACGGAGCACGTTCATCATCAATAGGCCAAGTCCGACCGCGATGGACATGTTGAGGAAGAAAAGCGTAAAGGTGCGACCAGCGAGCGGCCCGAGGCGATCGAGGCGGCCGAGCTGGGCGACGCCGGCGGCCAGCGAGGCGAACACCAGCGGAATCACTACGAAGAATAACAGACGCAGGAAGACCTGGCCGAACGGATCGAAGACATTCGTCGAGACCTTGCGCATGAACACGAGGGACGACGGCGAATAGTGGCCGATGCCGAGGGTAATGAGGCCGGCGACGACGCCGAAGAGTAGCCCGTAGAGGATACGGCTAGCGAGAGGGCGATTGGTTTCGGCCATAGGGAGGGGCGGCACATTTTTAGGAGCGGCCGAGGCGGGCTTCCATCTTAATCCAGATACCCCCTTGAAGGGGCGCTACCCTTCCCGCTACCAGCCTGCCTGATCCTCGGCGTTCAGGTGCACGTCGGCCCGCCGATGAAGGCCGAGTACCACAAGCTGCGCGTCCGGCAGCCCTGAGTTCGGATAAGCCGTTGCCCTCTGGCGGGGGTAGGATTGGATAGGCCCATGAGCCGCCCCGCCCTTCTTTTGCTATCCTTGCTGGGCTTGAGCCCGGGGCTGTTCGCGGCCTCGCAAGGTGGCTGGACTGAACAAAGCCCGCGGGACGAGATCCGCCCGGCCTTCTCGCGCAAGGGCGACGCCTTGATCATCACACACGACGCCCGGGAAGGCCTCGACGGCTGGTATCAGCAGACCTTCGCTGTCCAGGGCGGAGATTTCTTCAAGTTCAGCGCCACGCGCCTGACCACCGGCGTCGAGAATGCCCGCCACAGCGGTCTCGTGCGCATCGTCTGGACCGACGCCAAGGGCAAGGGCGTGCCCGCGGCCGTCGCCGGCGCCTCTGCTGAACCTGAGCATCCCATCGACGGACCAATCGACGCCCAAGGCCAATCAATCCTTACCGGCGTTTACCAAGTTCCGCCGAAGGCCACGCAAGCGACCATCGAGCTCCACCTCCAGCACGCGCCGAAGGGACGCGTCGAATGGAGCAATATCACGTTTGAAAAATCCGCCGCCCCAGCGTCCCGCAAGGTCCGCCTTGCGACCGTTCAATACATTCCGACCGGCAAGTCGCCGCGACAGAACTGTGAAGAATACGCCCCGATGATCGCCGAAGCCGCCAAGCAAAAGGCCGACCTCATCGTCCTCGGTGAGACCGTGCCTTACGTGCGCACGAAACTATCACCGGCTGAATGCGCTGAACCGATCCCGGGGCCCACCACGGAATACTTCGGAAGCCAAGCCAAGCTGAACGGGATCCACATCGCCGTCAGTCTCTATGAGCGAGAAGGCCACCTTGTTTATAACACTGCCGTACTCCTGAATCCGGAAGGCAAACTGCTCGGCAAGTACCGCAAAGTCTGCCTGCCGCACGGTGAGGTCGAGAAAGGTGTCGCGCCGGGCGCCGAGTACCCAGTCTTTGACACGAAGTTCGGCAAGGTCGGCCTAATGATCTGTTACGACGGCTTCTATCCCGAAGTCGCCCGCGCGTTGACCGCCAACGGCGCCGAAGTCATCGCCTGGCCGGTGTGGGGCTGCGACCCGTTGCTCGCCCGCGCTCGCGCCTGCGAGAATCGCGTCTACGTCGTGAGCAGCACCTTCACCGATCCGAAGAGCGATTGGATGATTTCAGCCATCATCGACCCTGCCGGCAAGGTCGTCGCCCAGGCAAAGGAAAGCGGCAGCATCGTCGTCTCCGAAGCCGATTTTTCGAAGCCGCTCGTCGGCCCTTACAATCTCGGCGACTTCCGCGGCATGGTGCAGCGCCACCGTCCGGAAGCGCAGAAGTAAACTTAGGCTAACTCCTCCATAATCGCGTCCCAAAGGGCGATGCGCGACTCGATAGCAGCGACGGAGGCGTCGGCGGCTTCGGCCCATTTACGGTCGTCGTCCCCGCAGAGGAGTTCGACCATGCGAAGCGAGATGGCGCCATGATGGCCACCGTCGACCTCGATGTGCCGCTCGAGGTAATAACGGAAGGTATCCAGCTTGCCCGGGTATTCACGACTGAGACGCGTGACGAGCTCAGTGAACATGTCCGGAATCAGGTCCTCGCGGCCGAACGTAAAGGCCGCGGCAACCTCGTGCGACTTACCGTTCGTCGCCAAGGTGAAGGTCGCTCCAGAGAAAGCGGCAGCACCGGACGAGACGCCGGCAGACACGAGAGCGGCGGCGGTGGAACCGCCTGCGCGAACGGAGGCCAAGGCCTTCTCGACCGCGGAGGTATCGGCGCCGGCCTCACGCATGGCACGGAGATAGAGATCGAAGTGCGCGATCCGACCGCCACGCGGATCGACGTCGGATTCTTCTCCGCAGACAATCTCGTTGATCAGGAAGCGGACTTCCGCGTCGCCGACTGGCACCCAAGGGACGCTCACGCAGGTGAGGTCGCGCTGCAGGCG
>CAXNEN010000094.1:0-5871 GCA_964201505.1 Opitutales bacterium | reverse complement strand
AAGCCGCCGCCGACCTGGTCGAACAGTCCGCCGCGAGCCATGGAGCCGAGGGTAATCGTCAGCACTGCGTCGATGCGCGATGCGAGGGTGCGATCGGCTTCGACCGCCGCGGCGCCGCGGAGGCCGAGTAAAAGGTTCAGGGTATGCGGGGAGGGGAACTTTGGCGCGGCGCCGAAGCCGCCGAAGGTATCGTCATGCTGCTCGCAGATCCGGCGGGCGGCGGTCACGAGGTCGTCAGGCGTGGGGGCGCTGCCATCGGCGTCTGGCGCCCGCGTGAGGTGCGTGAGGTTTTGCGCGATGGCGTCGGCATTAGCGGCGAGCTCGGACTTGTTGCGGTGGTAGAAATCTGAGACGCGCATGAGCAGTTGCGGCCAAGGTACTTGGCTGTGCCCGCGGTCCTCGGGCGGGAAGTAGGTCCCGCCGAAGAAGGGGCGTCCGTCCGGTAGGCAGAAGCAGTTGAGCGGCCAGCCGCCGTGGCCTTGGATCATCTGCACGGCATCCATCATGAGCTTATCCACTTCGGGGCGTTCCTCGCGGTCGACCTTGATGCAGATGAAATGCTGGTTCATCAGGTCGGCGATCCACGGCTGCTCGAAGGATTCGCGGGCCATGACGTGGCACCAGTGACAGGAGGAGTAGCCGACCGACACTAACACGGGCTTATCCTTGGCCTTGGCCTCCGCGAAGGCCTCGGCGCACCAGGGCCACCAATGCACGGGGTTGGCCTCGTGTTGGCGGAGGTAGAGCGAGCTTTCGTGGGCCAGGCGGTTCGACACGTCTGGAAGGTTGGCATCCTTCGACAGGGTGCAACAAAGACCGTTTCCGAGCCGTTCGACTTGCAGGGGAGGGGGCGAAGGGCAAAGGTTTGCGGGTGCCATCCGTCCGCCCCAGCCGCGTCTTCGGCCGTCCCTTTGGGCGGTCCGCGGCCAAGCCTGTCTGACCATGTCGACCATTCGCATCCTTGAGGCGACGGTGGCCAACCAGATTGCCGCCGGTGAAGTGGTGGAGCGTCCGGCTGCGGTCATCAAGGAGCTGCTGGAGAATTCTCTCGACGCCGAAGCGCGCCGAGTGACGGTCGACTTTTCCCGCGGTGGTAAGGCCCAGATGATCGTCGAGGATGACGGCAAGGGCATGACGGGCGACGAAGCCCTGCTGAGTCTTGAACGGCATGCGACCAGTAAGATCCAGCTGGCCTCCGACCTCGACCGCATCACGACCTTTGGCTTCCGTGGAGAAGCGCTGCCCTCCATCGCCAGCGTAGCCCGCTTTACGATGCAGACCCGCCCGGCCTCCGCGCCCTCGGGTACCGAGATTACCATCAATGGAGGTAAGCTCGTTCACCGCCGCGACCATGGGATGGCGCCGGGCACACGCATCGAGGTCTCCAACCTTTTCCATCCGGTGCCGGCTCGGTTGAAGTTTCTGAAGTCGGACGAGACCGAGGCTGCTCATATCGTGCGGCTGGTGCGTCTCTACGCCATCGCTCATCCCGAAGTCGGTTTCCTGCTGCGCGAAGATGGCCGCGAGATCTTTCGTTCGCCGGGCAATGCGCCGTTACTGGATCGTGTCCGCGAGATTTGGGGCCGTCAGGTGGCCGGGGAGGTCACAATCATGCCAGCCTTCGCACGTCCAGGGATGCGCCTCAGCGGCCTGTTGGGTAAGCCCGGCGTCAGCCGCGGTACCCGCCAAGATCTCGTGACGGTCGTCAATGGCCGTCCGGTCGATAGCCGTACGATGGCCTTCGCGCTGACCGAGAGCTATCACACGCTCATCCCCAAGGGCCGTTACCCGTTGGCCTTCGTCTTTCTCGAGATGGATCCGGCGTGGGTCGATGTGAACGTCCATCCCGCTAAGCGCGAGGTACGTTTTCGCGACGAGGCTAAGGTCCGTAATTTCCTGATCGAATCTGTTCTCGCCGTCCTGCGCGCGCGTGCCGACGACGGTCTTCCGGCTTCGACGATTCCGTCCATCACTCCTGCGTCGGCGCTGGCGGCTCCGGTCGTCCCGACGCTCAGTTCGCCGATCGCACAGGGCGTAACGACAGCGAGTAGCGAGCCGACTTTGGCTACTCTAGCCTCTTCGTCGCATGCGCCAGCGGTCCGGCTCGGCTGGCGCCTGCTTTCGCGTCTGCGTGAAGAGCGGGCCGTCTTCGAGACGCCCACCGGCTTGGCCATCCTCGATATTGGCGCGGCGCACCAACGCGTACTCTACGAATCCATCCTCGCCCAGTTCACCGCCCAGAAGCCGGTCCGCCAGCCTATGCTTGTGCCGCTGAGCATCGAACTCGAACCGTTGCCCGCCGCCGTGCTCAAGGAGCGCATGCCGCTGCTCGCTTCCGCCGGTTTCGACTTCGAGGAATACGGTCGCAACTTCTGGCGTATCCAAGCCTTGCCTGCGTGGCTCGCGCCCGAGGAAGCCTTGGCCTTCGTGCGCGACCTGCTGGCGGAGATGGCCCGTCGGGAAGGCGACTTCGGTCGCCCTTCGCTCGCCTATGATACCCTTGCCAAAATCGCCGTAATCAAGGCTCGTCGGAAAGGCGATAGCCTCTCTGACGGCGAACTAATGGAACTCGTGCAGTCGTTGTTCCGCACCGTGCAGCCAGGCACCTGCCCGCGTGGTCGTCGGACGTATGTCGAGTGGACGGATGCCGACCTGACGCGCCGCTTCGGCTGATTAGCGTCGGCCCTTGTGGCGCTTCGGTGAAGCCGGCTTCCCGGTGCGCAGGGCTTCGATTTGGTCGCGCAGGTTCGCCGCGCGTTCGAACTGCAGTTCGTCTGCCGCCGCGAGCATCTCGGCTTCCATGTCGGACAGGACGCGCGCGATATCTCGGTCGTCGGTACCTTCGGCCACCGCAAGGACTTCGTCGGCTTCCAGATCCACAAGGCTTTCCTCAATCTTGCGGCTCGTGCTCTTCGGCGTGATACCGTACTTCGTGTTATGGGCCTCCTGGCGCTTGCGGCGGTCGCCGCAGATGGTGAGGGCACGCGTGAGAGATTTCGTCATCACATCGGCGTACAGCAGTACCTTGCCGTCGACGTGACGGGCCGCGCGACCGGAGGTCTGGATGAGGCTCGTTTCGCTGCGGAGGAAACCTTCCTTGTCGGCGTCGAGGATGCCGACCAGCGCCACCTCGGGCAGGTCGAGGCCTTCGCGGAGGAGATTGACTCCGACGAGGACGTCGAAGGAGCCGGCGCGCAGGCGACGGAGAATCTCGACGCGTTCAATCGCATCGATATCGGAGTGCAGGTATTCGACCTTCAGGCCGCTATCCCGCATGAAGTTGGCGAGGTCTTCGGACATTCGCTTCGTGAGCGTCGTGACGAGCGTACGAAAGCCGCGAGCGGCGACGGCCTTGGCCTCGCCGATGATATCTTCGACCTGTCCGCCAATCGGGCGGACTTCCATGACCGGATCGAGTAGGCCGGTCGGGCGGATGACCTGCTCGGCGATGACGGACGAAACCTTGTATTCGTGGGGCGCGGGCGTGGCGGAGACGAAGACCGCTTGGTCGACAATCACATCGAACTCTTCCGGGCGCAGCGGTCGGTTCTCCAGCGCAGAGGGCAGGCGGAAGCCAAATTCGACGAGGCGTTCCTTGCGAGCGCGGTCGCCGTGATACATCCCGCCGATTTGGGAGACTGAGACGTGGCTCTCGTCGATGAACACCAGCTTGTCCTTCGGGAAGAAGTCCAGGAGGCAGTGCGGACGTTCGCCAGGACGGCGGCCGGACATATGCATCGAGTAGTTCTCGATGCCAGGGCAGAAGCCTGTCTCGCGGAGCATCTCGAGGTCGTGTTCCACACGCATGCGGATACGTTGGGCCTCCACGAGCCGGTTTGTCTTCTCGAAATGGTCGACCCGTTCTTCGAGTTCGGCGCGGATGGCGGCGGCGGCGGCCTTCACGCGGCCCGGGGCCATCACGTATTGGTTGGCTGGGTAGAGGTCGAACTTCTGGATCTGTTTGCCCGGTTTTACGCTGACTGGATCGAGCTCGCGGATGGCTTCGAGCGTGTCGCCCCAGAATTCGAGGCGGACGGCGGACTCCATGTAGGCTGGCCAGACGTCGATCGTCTCGCCCCGGGCGCGGAAATTACAGCGTTCTAGGATGGCGTCGTTACGGACGTACTGGTTGGCTACCAGTTTTGCGAGGAGTTCATCGCGACGCATCGTCATGCCGGCCTTGAGTGCGATCATCGCAGCCAGGAAGTCTTCGGGCGAGCCGAGGCCGTAGATGCAGGAGACCGAGGCGATGACTACGACGTCGCGGCGGGAGAGCAGGGCGCTACTCGCGCTGATGCGTAGGCGTTCGATGTCCTCATTGATGGCCGAGTCCTTCTCGATGAAGGTATCCGTCGACGGCACGTAAGCCTCCGGCTGGTAGTAGTCGTAGTAGCTGACGAAGTATTCGACGGCGTTCTCGGGAAAGAAGTTCTTGAATTCCGAGTAGAGCTGGGCGGCCAGCGTCTTATTGTGCGAGATGATGAGTGTGGGCCGCTGCTGCTGCGCAATCAGGTTCGCCATCGTGAACGTCTTGCCCGAGCCCGTGACGCCGAGGAGCGTCTGGCGGCCGTTGCCGGCACGCAGGGAGGCTTCGAGCGCGGCGATAGCGGTCGGCTGGTCGCCCATCGGACGATAGTCGGATTTCAGGCGGAATTCCATCTCAGCCCAGGCGGCCGCGGGCGAGCCACTGCGGGTCGACTTCGGAAAGGTCCTTCACAATGCGATGGGCGCGAGCGGGCTCCAGCTGCTCGCGGGTATTGGTCGTCGCGAGTGCGATTGTGATGAAGCCGCCGGAAAGGCCGGCCTGAAGTCCCGAAAAGGAATCCTCGAAAACAAAGGAGGTCGCCGGGTCGCCGCCGCCGAGGGCGCAGGCTTTGAGGAAGACTTCCGGGTCGGGCTTGCCCTTCGTAACGTCCTCGCTGGCTACCGACCCGGCGAAGAAATGGCCGATGCCGAAGAGCTCGAAGGACAGCGCGAGGTTCTCCTTGTGGGTCGAGGTGCCGATGACGCACGGGATGCCGAGGTCCTTGAGCGCGCCGCAGAGTTCACGGACGCCGGGGAGCAGGCGTACATGCCCGGTGCGGGCGATATCGCGGTAGAGGGCTTCCTTGTGATTGGATAGGCGCTTCACCTCGGCAGGGTCGTGCGCCCAGTTCAGGATGTCCGGGATGATGAGCTCGTTGCGCTTACCGAAGCCGCGCTTGAAGTGATCGGCCGGCAGAGGAAGGCTCTCCGCCTTCGCCAAGGCTTCCCAGGAGCGTTCATGGGCGCCGGAGGAGTCGATGACGACTCCGTCCCAATCGAAGACGGCGACGGTACGGGGCATGGCTCAGTGCTTATCCCAAGGCAGCGTGATCTTGATCGGGCGATGCTCCCAGACATTGAACGGTTCGAAGATCTGGCCGGGGGCGAGGATGCCGTTCGGGTCGAGGGCCTTCTTGATGGCGAGCATCGCGCCGATTTCAGCGGGCGTGTGCTGCAAGCGGAGGAAAGGGGATTTCGCCAGGCCGATGCCGTGCTCGCCCGTGATGGCGCCACCGAGCTCGATGACTTTGATCATCACCTCGTGGATGGCTTTCTCCGCCTTGCGACAATGCTCCGGATTATCCCGGTCGTACATGATATGGACGTGGAAGTTTCCGTCCGCCGCATGGCCGAAGGTCGGCGTGGCGAGGCCCACTCGGTCACGGACCTCGCGGGTGTAGCGAATGAGTTCTACGTAGGAGCGGAAAGGTACGACGATGTCTTCGTTGAGCTTCGCATTGCCCAGGGAATACATCGCCTGGGAGCAGGTGCGGCGGATGTCCCAGAGCGCTTCGGCCTCCGCTTCGACGTCGGTCTCACGGAAGGCGACCGCATGGCGGCCGATCC
>CAXNEN010000093.1:0-5948 GCA_964201505.1 Opitutales bacterium | reverse complement strand
CCCCTTCGTTCTTACCAGGGTACTGGTTAACGATGAGGATGTCGCCTTGAGTGACGGTGAATTGGCGACCGGAGGTGATAAATGTGGCCTTCATGGCTGTCGGAAGGTCGGAGCAAACGGAGTGAGGGGGCGTTGGCAAGGGGAATTGTCGGGCGATTAGGGGTGGGGGTAGGGATATGCGAAAGGGGTAGGGGTAGGGGCAGGGGTGGGAGTAGGCATTTTTGGGGTTTAAACAGGCTAAAAGACAAGGGGCTGGGTGGTTCGGTCTTCCCTGTCGGGGAGAGGTGCTTAATTCTCCAGTCATGAACCCTTTTTACCAAGGCGGTGAGTTCGAGGAGCCGCTCGATGCGGATGAGGTCCTGTCCAAGGAGCTGACCCGAAATTTGTCCAAGGGGCCCCGCGTGCACGCCACGGCCTTCGTCCATTCCAAGGCGGTCGTCATCGGCAACGTGACCGTCGGCCCCAAGGCCAGCGTCTGGCCCTGCGCCGTCCTCCGCGGCGACATCGCCCCGATCGAGATCGGTGAAGGCACCAACATCCAGGACGGAGCGGTCGTGCATGTCGCTGACGGACTGCCGGCTAAGATCGGCGCCCGCGTCACGGTCGGCCATCTCGCGATGATTCACGCCTGCACCGTCGGTGACGAATGCCTGATTGGCATGCACGCCACCATCCTCGACGGGGCCGTCATCGGGGCGCGTTCGATTGTCGGCGCTAATTCGCTCGTCACCAAGGGCACGCAAGTGTCGCCTGGTTCACTTGTCATGGGTTCACCGGCATCGGTCGTGCGACCGCTGACCTCTGCAGAGTTGGCCTCATTGCCCGGTTGGGCGGAGAAGTATGTGAAGGTCGCCGCCCATCATCGTCGCTTCGATTGAGCGTCGAGCCTGCCAGTCAGGTCGTGCTGGGTCCCGCGGAATGGCGGGCTCGCCGCGCGGCGCATGAGGCCCGTGCGGACCGGCTCGTCGAGGCCCGGCGCGAACGGGCGCAGAAGGGCGCGCGCGACCCTGTCGAAGATTTCCTCTTCACCTATTATCCGTTCCGCTTTGCAGCTGTCCGACGCTGGACGCCGGGTGCCGGCGTGGCACTGGCTGAGGCGGATGAACTCGTCGATGATCGCCGCTTCTTGCGAGGCTCCGATGGACTCATGCGGGTGGCCTTGCCAGACGCAGCGCAGGCTGGCCGCCTGGATTTCAGCTTGAGGCTCTGTCGTGCGGTCGCGACACGCGCGGCGTTCCACGGCTGCTTCGGCCTGCATGAGTGGGCGATGGTCTATGGTCAGGCTGAACAACGCCGCCATGGTGCGTGGCCGTTACGCCTCGGCGCGGAGGGCACCGATGCCGTCGTGCGCTCGATGCCCGTGCGTTGCACGCACTACGACGCGTTCCGGTTCTTCACGCCCGGCGCCCGCCCGCTGAACAAGCTCGCGCCTACGCTCGACGCGCGGGTCGACAACGAGCAACCCGGGTGCGTGCACGTCACGATGGATCTCTTTAAGTGGGCGATGAAGGCACAGCCTTGGGTCTCGGCCGAGCTCGCCGCAGACGCTTTCGAGCTCGCGCACGTCGCGCGGACGGTGGACATGCGCGCTAGCCCTTATGATTTCTCCGCGATTGGCCTGAAGCCCATCGCAATCGAGACCGCCGAAGGCCGCGTCGAATACGAGGCCGAGCAGCGTCGGCTTTCGACCTTGGCCGATCCCATCCGCGCGCGTCTCATCGCCGAGCTTGAACGTGCGCTGAGCTGAAACGCGGGTGCAAAAAAGGCGGACCGTGCGGTCCGCCTTTTGGTTTCACCGTCGGACTGCTCAGGGCAGGCGTTCGACGACGAGATCCTTGTAGTCGACCTTGCAGCCTGGGTCGTGGGCCTGAATCGCGAAGGTGCCGTTGCCGAGCTTACGGCCAGCCATACCCTTCGGAGGGGTCCAGTCTTCCGGCTGGGTGAAGTCGACGGTCTGCTTGCCGTCGATCCAGACCTGAATGCGCTTACCTTCGACGCGGATATGGTATTCGAACCAGACGTTATCGGGAGCGGCGGGGGTGTTGAGGACGTCGCGGACGGCGTAGAGGCCGCCAGTGCGCTTGATGTCTTTATGGCTGCCGTTCACCTGGCATTCGAAACCCTGGGAGGGCCAGCCCTTATCTTCGTAGGCGGTGTGGAAGTAGATGCCCGAGTTGGCACCTAGGTAGGTCTTCACCTTCGCCTTGAAGTCGAAGTTCGTGAAAGAGGCCTTGCCGTCGGTGCCGACGAAGAAGAGGTGTCCCTGGCCACCGCGGATCTGGAGGACGCCGTCCTCAACCTTGTACGTGCCTTCAGGGGAATTCTTCGAGGCTTTCCAGCCGGCGAGAGACTTGCCGTTGAACATCTGGACGGTTTCACCAGCGAACGCAGCGTACGGGCTCAGGAAGAGAGCGGCCGTGGCCAGCAGGGTGGTGCGGAGGGGTGCGGAGGAGCTCATAGGGAAGCACCTAACCAAACCCATTCTCGGCCCGAGGCAAAGGTTAAGTGAAGACCTTGATGCCGGCCTCGCGCATCTCGAGCAGGCGCTTCTTCAGCGTCGAGCGGTTGATCCCGAGGATCATCGCGGAGCGCAGCTGGTTGCCCCGGGTTTCTTCCATCGCGCGGAGAATCATTTCCATCTCGATGACAGTGAGGATGGATTTGCCGTCGTTCACGCGGCACTGCTTGTAGATGGTGTCGTAGGATGGGATGAGGCCAGCCACAGGGCTGGCGGTTTCCGTCGTAGTAGCGACAGACGCGACGGCGGGCGTGGCGACGATAGGGGTCTTACGCGGGTTAAGCACGTCCTGCGGAAGATCCTTCGGCAGGATTGTCTCGCCCTTGGCGAGCACGTTAGCGCGTTGCACGACGTTCTCGAGCTCGCGGACGTTGCCGGGCCAATCGTAGGCGAGGAGGGCGTCGAGGGCTTCGTTGGACAGGCGCTTCGGCCTGATCTTCTTTGCGGCCGCCTGACGCTGCAGCATATAGTCGACGAGCATCGGGACGTCGCCCTTGCGGTGGCGGAGGGCGGGCAGTCGAATACGGAAGACGTTGAGGCGGTAGTAGAGGTCCTCGCGGAACTGGCGGGTGGCTACCATGGCCTCGAGATCCTTGTTGGTCGCGGCGACGAGGCGCACGCTAATCTTGACGGTCACGGTGCCCCCGACGCGCTGGATCTCACCTTCCTGGATGGCGCGCAGGACCTTGGTCTGCGTGGGCAGCGACATGTCGCCGATTTCGTCGAGGAAGATGGTGCCGCCGTCGCAGAGCTCGAACTTACCGAGCTTCAGATTGGCCGCGCCGGTGAAGGCGCCCTTCTCGTGGCCGAAGAGTTCGGACTCGATGAGGTTCTCCGGGATGGCCGCGCAATTGACCGCAAGGAAAGTACCTTTGGCGCGGAGAGAATGCTGGTGGATGCAGCGCGCGACGAGCTCCTTACCCGTGCCGCTTTCGCCGGTGATGAGTACGGTCGCGTCGCTCGCAGCGACCTGGCCGATGGACTTCAGAACTTCCTGCATCGGCTCGGAGCTGCCGACGATACCTTCCTTGTAGTCGGCGGGATTGACGAGGGTGCGCGTGGACTTCGTAGCGGCGGCGAGGTCGCGGCGCGCCGAGAGGGCTTTGTCGACGAGCGTGATAAGCTTCGCCTGATCGAAGGGCTTCATCACGTAGTCGTACGCGCCGAATTTCATCGCCTCGATCGCGGTCTGCGTGGTGCCGAAAGCGGTCATCAGGATTACCATCGCCTGCGGCTGTGCGCCGCGGAGCATCTGCAATGTTTCGATGCCGGTCATGCCGCCCATGCGGTTATCGAGCAGGATCACGTCGGGCTGTTCGCGCTTGGCGGCGACGACGCCGGTTTCGCCGCTGTCGGCTTCGATGACCGCATGTCCGAGACCAGCCAGCGCGCGACGGAGCGAGTAGCGGAGGTCCTTGTCATCATCGATGACCAGGACTTTGGCGTTCGCTGCGGAAGGATAGGCGTTCATGGTGAGTAAAAGTAGGCAGAATCCGTGCCAGCGGTCCCCGTAGTATCAATATGACCTAATAACATCTTTCAGCAACCCATAGGTGCTTAAATTTAAGCAAAATTCTATAAATCGCCCCCCTTGCCAAAGGTTTTTTGGGCGTAATTGTCATTTCATGTCTCGTTGGATCAAGCGCGGGGTAGGCCTTTCTTTTGCTCTCTTGGGGGTGTTTTTCCTTGGGTCGAACCTTTGGGTTTGGTCCGCCGGGTGGGGTCGATTGGTCGAGATTCCATCAGGCGTGCCATCCGGATCCGTGATGGTTTTGCTGGGGACGGATGAGTTCGTGAATTCCTCTGGGGAGCGAACGGGTACCTTTCGTCCGCGCATCGAAGCAGCTGTCGCGTTGGCGCGCTCGGGCCGCGTGAAGCTCATCGTGACCTCCGGCACGGCCGTCCATGCGCGGACGATGGCAGCGCAGTTGCGTGCCGCCGGCGTGACCTGCCCGCTCGTCGAAGATCCCTACGGCTGGCGGACGCTCGATTCGGTGCTGAGGGCGAAGGCGTCCTATCCGCGCGAGCATGTGGTCTTTGTTTCCCAAGGGTGGCATTGCGTCCGGGCGCTGTGGATCGCCGACCGGGAAGGAATGCGAGCATCAGCCTATCCGGCGGACTTTGGCGATGGCTGGAGTCCGTTCCTCAGCGTGGGCCGCGATTGTTTCGCTAAGCCGAAGGCGTTGCTGGACCGTTACCTCCTTGGCAATCCGCTCGCGGCGCCGGTGCCAGCTGACGAGGGTAACGTCCCGCACCTTTAACTCAGGCGCGTTCGTGGCGTCCGTCCGGCCTGCGCACGAGCACGCCGCGGATCTCCATCAGTGTGAGGCTTACCGCCGCGTCCGCCACCGAGCAGTCCGCCAGCCCGGCAAGGCTTTCGGCGTCCTGTGCGGCGCCGCCGCCGAAGTGCGGTAGCCAGCGGGCGAACTCAGGCGGGGCTTCGACCAGTGCGAGTGCGGGGCTGCCGCGGCTTTCGCCGAGCTCAGTGAGGATGTCATCCACCGAGGAGACGAGCGTCGCGCCGTCGCGGATGAGCGCATGGCAACCTCGACTTGAAGGGCTGTCGACCCGGCCGGGAACGGCGCAGAGCGTCTTGCCGAGGTCGCCGGCGAAGCGGGCGGTAATCATGCTGCCGCCATCGACATCGGTCTCGACGATCACCATCACGCGGACCAGCCCGGCCACGATCCGGTTACGCTGGGGAAAAGTCTGGCGATCCGCGGGCCGCCCGAGCGGGAATTCGGAAAGCACGCACCCTTCGGCCTTCATGCGCGCCCGCAGGCGGACCGCCTCGGGCGGGAAGGTGAGGTCCAGTCCGTGACCGACCACGGCCGCGGTGCGACCGTCGGCATCGAGTGCCCCTTCGTGTGCGGCGGTATCGATACCGCGGGCCAGTCCGCTGACGATCCACCAGCCTTCCTGGGCGAGGTCGCGCGCGAAGCTCCGGGCCAGCGAGGCGCCATAAGTCGTGCAATGGCGCGAGCCGATGATTCCGACGGAACGTTCCGCTGGGAAGTGCGCACCTTCTGCGTAAAGGACCAGCGGCGGATCCCAGAGCTTGGCGAGGGACGCGGGCCACTCGACATCTTCTTCGCTGAGCAACCGGAAGCCCAGGTCGCGGACGCGCCCCATCTCCGCCGCCCAATCGAAGGCGCGGGCGGCGATTGCGGCCGCGACGGGTCGGCTGACGCCTTCGATCTTGGCCAACTGATCGGCCGGGGCACCGAGCGCGACCGCGAGCTCGCCACCGAATGCATCGCGCAACCGTCGAACCGTGACCGGCCCGACGCCTTTGAGTCCGTTGAGGAGGACGCGTTGCGCGAGCGGGTCGGTCGGGATCGGGAGCATCCCGCCAGCCAGCGGACCCGCTTCAGCCGCGCAAGACAGGGGACAGCCCATCGAGTAGGTCGGTGGTTTTCACCACATCTTC
>CAXNEN010000092.1:0-5955 GCA_964201505.1 Opitutales bacterium | reverse complement strand
CGATAGACTGCTTGAACTCATCGTCGCTCACGGCCGGGCCGGAGAACTGTTTACCGTTGAGGAGGCGGAGCTCGAGGGCCTTCCAGCCGAGGGCTTTATGCGCAGCAATCTGGCCGTCGATGTCATCAGCGGCTTCATCGGCGAGGCCGGAGAGGGGGAAGGGGGCGGGGAACATGGGAATACAGGGAAGATGGCGGATGGCAGATGAAAGATGAAGGATGAATTGAGGTGGGTCAGAGGGGATGGGCTTGCGGGAGAGCGGAGATGGGCGGATAAGTTCGTTATGAGATTCGCCCCAATCTTGCTCTGCTGGTCCGCCCTATGCCTCGCCGCTGAGCCGGCCCGCAAACTGAAGGTCTTCATCCTGGCCGGGCAGTCCAATATGGAAGGTCAGTCGGTCGTCGACCTGACCGGACGCGATTACAACGAAGGGAAGGGCACTTTGGTCGAGGTGATGGCCCGCCCGGGCAACGCCGAGCGCTATGCCCACCTCCGCGATAAGGACGGCAAATGGGTCGTACGTCAGGACGTCTGGGTGCGTTACCAACGCGAGAAGCAGCCGCTGCTGTCGGGTGGGCTTTCCGTCGGCTATGCCGTCTACGGTGGTAAACATCATTTTGGACCAGAGTTCCAGTTTGGACACGTCGTCGGCGAGGCTTACCGCGATCAGGTCTTGCTCATCAAGACGGCTTGGGGAGGTAAGAGTCTCTACCGCGATTTTCGTCCGCCGAGCGCGGGCGGCGTGGTCGGTCCGTATTACACGAAGATGGTGGCCGAAGTCCGTGCGGCCTTGGCGAACCTGAAGAAAGATTTTCCCGCCTACGACGGTTCCCAGGTCGAACTGGCCGGCTTCGTCTGGTATCAAGGCTGGAATGATGGCGTTGATCCGAAGACGGCCATCCCTGAGTACGAGCAGAACCTCGGGCATCTGATCCGTGATGTGCGCAAGGAGTTCGGCGCGCCGAAGCTCCCCGTGATCGTCGGCGAGTTGACGGGTGCCTGGGTCGACGCACCGAAGGAGTGGACGGCTTTGCGAAACGCCCAGGCCGCCGTCGCCAAACGCCCTGAATTCAAGGATAACGTCGTGTTCGTGCCGACCCGTGATTTCGTCCGCAAGGCGGAGGACTCTCCCAATCCTGGCCATGGCCATCATGAGTTCGGCAACGCCGAGACTTACTTCCTCGTCGGTGATGCCTTGGGGAAGGCCGCCGTCCAGATGGCTGGACGTGATCGCCAGGTGCGCGATATCCGCGGATGGACCCTGCGGATCGACGAGCGCCTCATCGCGAAGGATGCCGCCATGGTCGAGAAGGCTGTCGTCCTGCTCGATGCGCAGCTCGCCAAGGTCGAACGGCTCATTCCGGCTAAGGCCGTGGAGCGGCTCCGCTCCGTGCCGATCAACTTTACGCAGCCCTATGTCAGCGGACGGGGCACGGCCGAGTATCACGGCGGATTAGCGTGGGTGAAGCAGGTGGGCCGCGAGATCGCTTTGGCCAAGGCGATTGAGTTTACCAATGTGGACCGACTCGAGCCCGAGATCCGGCGCATGCCAGTGCTCGTCCTGCACGAGCTCGCGCACGCCTACCACGACCAAGTCGTCCCGGGCGGGTATCAGAACCCCGACATCCTTACAGCCTATCGTCAGGCCAAGGCCGCTGGGACCTATGACGCTGTCAAGCGCTGGACTGGTGAGAAGTTCGTCGATAAGCCCACCAAGGCTTACGCCATGACTAACCAGATGGAGTATTTCGCCGAGACCACCGAGGCCTATTTCGACCGCAACGACATGGAGCCCTTCGACCGTGCGGAACTTAAGGCCAAAGATCCGACGGTCGTACCGGTACTTGAGCAGCTCTGGGGTCTGCGCTGAGTTTAGTCAGCGCGGTTCCAGGCCGGCGGCGCGCATCGCCGTGGCGTGGACACTTATGTCGTGGTCGGCCGACCAGGCGAAGGCTCGGCCGCCCACGAGCACGCGGTGCAGGTCGCGGAACTCTTCGTCGTAACGGCCCTTGGGCACTTCGAACGTGAAGGTGTTTTCGCCCTTCTTGAAGCGGTCCTCGGCGAACATCACCATCGTGCCGCCAATCTGGCGGCAGACCTTGTAGTGGTCGCGGGGTTCATCGAGACGCAGGATGCCTTTGCCGGATTCCAGCGGACGGATCTCCATCGCGCCGCGGGTGCCGCGCACGGCGAGCGCCCGGTGCGGGCCGCCGAACGGGTCGGCCTGGTTGCAACGGATCGTGACCGTGGCGTTGGGGTAGGTGAGCACCGCGAGTTGGTTGTCGACGAACGCATCTTGTGGCGCGCGTGTCGCGTTGCCGAAGGCCTGGACCGAGAGCGGCGGGCCCATGAGCGTGACAACCGTGTCCACCAGGTGGCAGGCCAGTTCATACATGCCGCCGCCGGGGATCTGAGCGAAGCGCTTGCGCGTGCCTTCGTCGATGAGCTTGCCCATCGAGGCGTCGATTTCCATCACTTCGCCGAGCCAGCCTTCTTCGCCGAGCCAGTTTTTCTTGACCGCGCGGACGAGCAGTTGGATGGCCGGGTTATAGCGGAGCATATAGCCCATCTGCACGGTGAGTCCCTTTTCGGCGGCGTAGCGGCGGAGGGCGATGAAGTCCGCGTGCTTTTCGGCGCCCGGTTTGTCGAGATGGATGTGCTTGCCCGCCTTGAGGGCGGCGAGCGCGGCTCGGGCGGAATCTTCGAGGGTCGTCTCGATGACGATTACGCGGATGGACGGGTCGGCGAGGATCTCTGCTTCCGTCAGGTATTTCAGGCCGGCGAAGGATTTAGCCGTCTGGGCGGCGGCTTGGCGGGAGGCGATGGGTTCGGCGTAGCCGACGACTTCGTAGAGGTCAGGCAGGGAGCGGAGCGCGTCCATCTTGCCCGCGGCGTGGGCGTGCGACGTGCCGATTTGGGCGACGCGGAGGCGTGGTTGGCCTTCGGCCGCAAGCAGGCCCGCAAAGGGAGCCATGGCCAGGCCGGTGAGCAGGGTGCGTCGATGGATCATTTGAGCAACCAAGCGGCGGCGGCAGTCTTGGCGTCAGTGCCGTCAAGGTGAGGCGTGGCGGAAGAAAAGAGCGTGGCATCTTTCTCGCCGGCGACCCAGAGGGCTTGGGTCGAGGCGACGCAAAGCAGGCCCGGGACGTCGAGATACTTAGAGCCGCCGGGGAGGAACATCGGGTCACGGTAATCGAGCAGCTGGCCGAAGCGGAAGCCAGCGGTATCGACGGCGGCTTTGGCGATGGCTTTACCGCTCGTGGCTCGGGCGGCAGCGGCAACGGCGCCCATCTTGCCGAAGCCGGCCAGCGAGACTTTCTTCACGGCGGGCTGGGAAGCGTCGCGCGGCGTGAGCAGGTAACTCGTGATGGTCATCACATCGTGCACGCGCTGGGCGAAGAGCGCGTGGTTGTAGCCGAAGGTATAGGCCGGGACCTCGCGGGGGCCGTTCACGACGCGGGTCTGCTTGAGTTTCTTGTCCTCCTGGAGGAAGAGGTCGGCCGTGAGTACGCCCACGCCGCGGTCGATGAGTTCTTGTAGTTCGGGGCGAATGGTGCCGTCGGGCAGGCGGGCGGAACCCTTGCCGGCATCATCGAGCCAGACCACCACTTCGCCGGTCGGGTTGATGGGTTGTAGCCAGTCAATCGCTACTTCTTCGCCGTAAGTCGCATTGAGCAACTTCCCTTGGGTGCGGAAGTGCGAATCGCGCCACTGCGTGCTGGCTTCCGGGAAACTGATCTTACCGGCTTGGGCGTAGGGGCGGCCGATAAGGGCCTCGATGGCCGGGCGGAGGACGTGCTCGCGACCTTCAGGCGTCTTGATGGCGGCGAGGAGCTGCTGTTCCGCGTCGGACTTCAGCCATTTGAGTAGGCCACGTTCGAATTCAGGGTCGCCTGACTTTGGGGCCGGATGGGCGTCGTCCCAGACCGTGAGCTTCTCCTTGGGGAGCGGCACATAATCCTTTTCGACGATAGGTGGCTGCTGGCCTAGTTTGAAGTGACGGTTAATGACCTCGTAGAAACCCATGCGCGAGACCGCGTTGTAATTGTGAGGGAAGTGTTCGCCGCGTTGCAGCGTCACGTAGTCCTTCTTGCCGTAGAGATTATAGAGGGCCTGCAGGTCCGGAAATCCCTTCGTCGCCATCTCCTTCGTCCAGTCGTTGGCGGTGTTCATGCCTTGCGGTTTCGGGGCGAAGAGGGCGGCGATCTCGACGTTGCCGGAGTTCACGCGGAGGAGCGTAGCGTTCTCGCAGGAGCAGCCGCCTTGCATCGCGGTACTGACCATCACCACCGGGTAGGAAAGCGCGAGCCGAGGGTCGGTGGCCGCCAGGAGCATCGTCTGCGTCCCGCCCCCGCTAGAGCCCGTGACGGCGAGGCGGGCGGGGTCGACTTCGGGAAGGGTGAGGAGGAAGTCGATGCTACGGATCGAGTTGAGGGTTTGTAGCCCCATCACGCTCTGCAGGTTGGCTTCGGCCTGGGGGCTGTAGAGGCCCCATCCCTCGGTGCGGTTCATCTCGGGGCGCTGCTTAGCGAACTTATGGATGATCTCAGGCGAGAACTGCTTCGAATCCGAATCGCTGAGGGCGTCGATCTGCCAAGCGATACAACCCATGCGGGCGAGCTGGACGCACATCGACTGGAAGCGCGACTTGCCGCCTTGTTCAAAGCGCTCCTGTCCGGTGGCGATCTCTTCACGGACGAATTTGTCGGACTGGTTGACGAAACGCGCGTCGGTCCAGTGTCCGTGCGGGAAGACGACCGCGGGCACCTTCCCCTTGATGTTCTTGGGTCGGTAAAGATTGCCCGTCACGAAGAAGCCCGGAGCGCTTTCGAAATAGACCTTCTCGACCGTGTAATCCCCTTGATCGATCTTGCCGTGGATGACCGCGTTGAGCGGCGTCTTGGTCGGCATCGGCCAGAGGCCTTGCGAGATGACTAGCTGGCGTTGGACAAAGTCACGGCGCGGCTCCCACTCCTGAACGGATTTCGGGGCGGGGAAGGGGAAGTACCCATTGAGGTCCTTGAGCGGACCGAGGCGCGCGTCGTCGGCGTGGACAAGGTTCAGCAGACCGAGGGTCACGAGGGCGAGCGTGGGGAGGCGCATGGGGCCAATATGAGCCTCGTGGTCAGTAATGGGAAATAAAAAGGCCGACCCATCGGCCGGCCTCGATACGGGTGATACCGTGCTTATTCGGGCTGCTTGCGGCCGGTCTGTCCTTGGCCTTCGGGTCGGCGATTGGCACCGGCCTTGCGAATCTTCTCGAAGAGTGGGGCGAGTGAAGGGTCGGCTTTGCGGGCGGCGTCTTCGGCGATCTCCATCGCCTTGCGCTGGGCGGCGGCGGCGGCCTCGCGGGCTTCCTTCACGGCTGGGTCTTGGTTGGCCTTAGCTAGTGCTTCGCGGACGCGCTGCTGCTCGTCGGGGGTCAGTCCAGGGAGTTGGCCGACGCGATTGTTGGGCTGCTCACGATTGCCTTCGCGCTGGCGCGCGGCTTCGCCGCGGGGCTGGCCTTCGGGTTGACGATTACCTTCTTCACGTCCGCGACCCGGTTGGACGTTGGGCTGGCGGTTGCTGCCTTCGGGGCGGCGAGGTTGCTCTCCACGGGGCTGGGCTTCGGGCTGGCGTCCAGGCTGGCCGGGCTGACGCTGTTCCATGGCCTTTCGGACCTTTTCGAGAATCGGGGCCACTTCGGGGTCGGCCTTACGGGCAGCTTCTTCCGTAAGCTCGCGGGCTTTCTTCTGGGCCTTGGCGGCGGCCTGCTGGGCTTTGGCGGCCTGCTCATGCGCTTCCTTTACGGCAGGGTCCTGATTGGCTTTCTCCATGGCCTCGCTAAGGCGCTTCTGTTCGTCAGGTGAGAGCGGTACCGGAGGGCGCGGGACGGAGCGGCCTTCGGGGGCTGGTCCGTCGGGGCGGACGTTCGGGCGTGGGGCTTCATCGGCAGCAAAGCCGAGGGCGGCG
>CAXNEN010000091.1:0-5978 GCA_964201505.1 Opitutales bacterium | reverse complement strand
GCTTATTCCCCTTGCACAAGGGCCTTTTTTCCTATGCGTAAGGCCTTTACAGATGAATCTCCGTAACATCGCAGTCATTGCTCACGTCGACCATGGCAAAACGACCCTGACCGACCGACTTCTCTACCAATCCGGCATGTTCCGTGCCGAGGACCTCGATAAGCTCGCCGGCGGCCAGCACGGCCTGATCATGGACTCGGGCGACCTCGAGCGCGAACGTGGCATCACGATCACCGCCAAGAACTGCGCGATTAAGTGGACCGACCCTCGCGACCAGAAGGAATATAAGATCAACCTGATCGACACCCCAGGCCACGCCGACTTCGGCGGCGAAGTCGAACGCGTGCTCAACATGGCGGACGGTTGCCTCCTCGTCGTCGATTCTTTCGAAGGCCCGATGCCTCAGACCCGCTTCGTGCTCTCCAAGGCGCTCGCCCTCGGCCTGAAGCCCATCGTCGTCATCAACAAAATCGACAAATCTTCCGCTCGCCCGGATGCCGTCGTCGACGAAGTCTTCGATTTGCTCGTCGCCCTCGACGCCCCGGAGTCCGCCCTCGATTTCCCGATCATCTACGCTTCCGGCCGCGAAGGCTGGGGCACCCTCGATCGCGCCAAGACCGTGGAAGGCCAGCGCCCGAAGGACCTGATGGACCTCTTCTACACCATCGTCGACAAAATCCCCGAGCCCTACGCCGAAGGTTCCTCCCGCGGTGCCGCCGCTGGCTTTAAGTCCCGCGCCGAAGCCCTCGCCAACCCGCTTCAGATCATGGTGACCGCCATGCTTTACTCCGACTACGTCGGCCGTATCGCCGTCGGCCGCGTCACCGCCGGTAAAATCGCTCCTGGTATGCCTGTCATGATGGTCACCCGTAACGGTGAGCAGTTCAAGCAGCGCGTCCTCGAAGTCGAAGTCTTTGAAGCCCTCGGACGCATCAAGTCCCAGGAAGTCACCGCCGGCGACATCTGTGCCGTCATCGGCCTCGACCACGTTGAAATCGGCGCGACCATCACCGATCTGGAGGATCCCCGTCCCATGACTCCCGTCAGCGTCGACGAGCCCACCGTGACCATGGCCTTCCGCGTCAACGATTCGCCGTTTGCCGGTCGCGATGGTAAGTTCGTCACTGGCCGCCAGGTCGGCGAGCGCCTCATCAAGGAACTCGAAAAGAACGTCGCCCTCCGCGTCGACCGCGTCACGGGGGACGACTCCTGGAAGGTCTCCGGCCGCGGCCTGATGCACCTCGGGGTGCTCATCGAGACGATGCGCCGCGAAGGCTACGAACTCTCCGTGGGCAAGCCCACCGTGATCATGAAGCAGATCAATGGCGTCGAGTGCGAGCCCGTCGAGACCCTGGCTGTCGATTGCCCCGAAGCATCCCAGAGCGATGTGATGTCCCTCGTCCTTGGCCGTCGGGGTGAACTCCGCTCGATGGATGCCAAGGCCGGCACCAGCGGCTGGATTCACATGGAATTCAAGGTGCCGTCCCGCGCTCTCTTCGGTCTGCGCACTCTAATGCTCACCACCACTCGTGGTGATGCCGTCATGTACCACAATCTGCTCGGATACGAACCGGTCCGCGGCGAAGCCCCTCGCCGTGCCGCTGGCGTGATGATTGGTGGAGAAGGAGGCGCCGTCACGGCCTACTCCCTTGACCGCCTGTACGACCGTGGCGACTTCTTCGTCAAGCCGACCGATGAGATCTACATGGGTCAGGTCGTCGGGGAACATTGCAAGGACAACGACCTCGAGATTAACCTCGTCATCAACAAGAAGCTCTCGAACGTGCGCGCTTCTGGTTCCGACGACGCGGCCAAGATCAAGCCGATGCGCCAGATGTCCCTCGAGTCCTGCCTCGAATACATCGAGTCCGACGAGATGGTCGAAATCACCCCGAACTTCATCCGTATGCGCAAGCGTTACCTCACGGAAAACGAGCGCAAGCGCTTCGACAAGTAAGCTAGCCTGCGAGGGTCAGTTCAAACCGATGAACGCCATCCGCTAGGATGGCGGTTTTTATTTGCCAGCGTGCCAAGGGGAGGCGCGCCGCGACATTCTCCGGCCATTCCACGACCACGTTCCAAGGCGACTTCGCGAGATCCCAGATCAGCAGGTCATCGAAGGCCTCCGGCCGCGTCAGCCGATAGGCGTCGACGTGGAAGATCTGACGGTGCCCCTCGTAGATGTTGAGCAGGGCGAAGGATGGGCTGGTGATATCGCCCGTTACTCCCAAGCCGCGCACCAGGCCGCGGACGAAGGTCGTCTTGCCCGCACCGAGATCACCCTCGAGCGCCAGCACCGTATCCGGAGGAAGCAGGGCCGCGAACGCCTCGGCCGCCCGCTCGGTCTCTTCGCCCGAACGGGTGACGAGACCGGCGGTCCAGGTCGCGAGTACGGCGGGTGAGCCCATGGGCGCAGTCTTTCCTGCGATGGGACGAGGGCAACCCGCAAACAAAAGACCCGGCCACTCGGCCGGGTCTGGTGGGTGGACTGGATCGTCGCTTACGAGACGATGCCGAGGGGCTTGATGGTCTTCCAGCCGCCGCGGGTGAAGTCGGGGCACTGGATGGGCATGCTGCCTTCCTTCACGGAGCGGGCGGAGATCTCGAGGATTGCCGACCAATCGGCCGCGTCATACACGGTCATGTCGGGTGTGATGCCCTGACGCAGGCAGTCGAGCATGCGGTAGTTCATGATGAAATCCATGCCGCCGTGGCCGCCGACCTTCTTGCCGAGTTCGCCGATCTTCTTGATGAGCGGATGCTGGTTCTCCTTCATGAACTTGGAGAGTTTCTCTTTCTCGTAGGTCCATTCGTGGCTGCTGTGCTTTACCTTCGGGTCGAGGATCGGGTGCTTGTTGTCCGCATCGACCGCGAGACGGGCGGGGTAGCCGAAGAATGTAGCCTGGGTGCCGCACAGAGCGTTGATACGTGAGTAGGGACGCGGGCTCACGACGTCATGCTGGATCATGATGGTGCGGCCTAGCTGCGTCTTGATGATCGAGGTGTTCATGTCGCCGCAAACGTAATTCTCGTCCTTGTGCTTACCTTTGTTCGGCTTGTGCTTGTCGCGGAACTGGGTGAGGTTGAATTCGGGTGACGAGACGGAGACGACGAACTTGAACGCGTCGCCACGTCCGATGTTCATGTACTGCGCCACCGGGCCAAGGCCGTGCGTGGGGTACAGGTTGCCATCCATGAAGCGGTGGTAGTCGCGGCGCCAGTCGCCTTCGCTGCCGAGGCTCCAGAGGACGCCACCGGCGAGGTTGTGGATGTAGGCACACTCGGCGTGCTTGAGGTCGCCGAAGAAGCCCTGGCGGGCGAGGTTCAGGACGAAGAGCTCTTCTTCGCCGTAGCAGCAGTTCTCGATGATCGCGCAGTGGCGCTGGGTCTTCTCGGACATGTCCACGAGCTGCCAGCATTCGTCAACGGTGACCGCGGGCGAGACCTCGATGAAGGCGTGCTTGCCCTTGGCCATGGCTTTGAGGGCCATCGGCACGTGCCATTCCCAAGGGGTGGCCACGTAGACGACGTCGATATCGTCGCGTTCCAGCATCTTCTCCCAGATGTTCTCGTCGCCGAAATACATCGCGGGCTCCTTGCCGGTGACCTTTTTAACGTTGGCGGCGGCACTCTTGGCGCGGCCTTCGACGATATCGCAAACGGCGACGACTTCTGCGAACGGGATGTTCGCGGCGGAGTTCACATGACCGCGCCCACGGCTGAGGCCGATGACGGCGACGCGGACCTTCTCAGTCGGCTGGGTAGTCAGCTCCCAGACGGGCTTGTTGCCGGCCGGGCGGGGACGCGTGACGGAGATATCGGTCGCGCTGAGGAGTTTGAGATCGCGAGGGTCGGGCTTGGCTTCGGCAGACGGGATGGCGCTGAGGCCGAGGCCGAGGCCTGCGAGGGCGCCGAGTTTGAGGAAGTCGCGACGGTGGGAGTTTTCGGGGTGGTTCATGGCTGATTAGGGATAGGGGTAGGGATAAGGGGGTGGGGTAGGGTTAAGAAATGACCGGGAGGGGCGTGAGGGTCTTCCAGCCGCCGCGGGTAAAGTCGGGATAGGCGACGGGGATGCTACCGTCACGCACGGAACGATCGGAGAGATCGAGGAGGGCTGACCAGGAAGCGGCGTCGTAGACGGTCAGGTCGGGCGTGATGCCTTGGCGGATGCAGTCGAGGAAGCGATAGTTCATGACATGATCCATGCCGCCGTGGCCGCCGACCTTCTTGGCTTCAACCATCAACTTCTTGAAGAGGGGGTGCATGTTTGCGGCCATGAACTTCTTCAGTTTGTCGCCTTCGTACGTCCAAGAGTGGCTGTTCCGCTTTTCTTTCGGATCCAGCAGCGAGCTCGTATTATCAACGTCGATCGCTAGGCGGTTCGGATAGCCAGCGAAGGTCGCGAGCGAGCCACTCAGTAGGTTGCCGCGTGTATAGGGGCGCGGGCTGGTGTTGTCGTGCTGGACGACGATGGTCCGACCAAGCTCGGTCTTCACGATGGTGGTGCTCATGTCGCCGCAGACGAACTTCTCGTCCTTCGACTGGTCGCGGTCCGGCTTCAGCCGTTCGCGCAGCTGGGTGAGACCGAACTCCGGCGAAGAGACCGAGACGGCGTACTTGAAAGCATCGCCGCGGCCGACGCCCATGTACTGGGAAATCGTGCCAAGTCCGTGCGTGGGGTACAGGTTGCCCTGGAGGAGCGTTGAATACCGACGGCGCCAATCACGGCCAGCGTCGAGGAAGCTCGCTCCGGGCTTGCCGCGCTGGTCGTGGATGTAAGCGCACTCGCCGTGCTTGAGGTCGCCGAAGAAGCCTTGGCGCTGGAGGTTCAGGACGAAGAGCTCTTCTTCGCCGTAACAGCAGTTCTCGAGGATTGGGCAGTGACGCTGGGTTTTCTCAGAGGCATCGACGATATCCCAGCACTCATCGACCGTTAGGCCGCAGTTCACTTCGAGGAAAGCGTGCTTGCCGAGCTCCATGGCGCGGATGGCCATCGGCTTATGCCATTCCCACGGCGTCGCGACGTAGATGACGTCGAGGTCATCTCGGGCGACCATCTTCTCCCAGGCGTTCTCATCGCCGCTGTAGATGGCGGGCGTCTTGCCGGTCTTCTGCCGGACCACTTCGGCCTGCGCCTTGGCGCGGTCGTCACGGATGTCGCAGACCGCGACGACTTCGGCGAACGGCGTGGCCACGGCGGAGGCGACATGCGTACGGCCACGATTGAGGCCGATGATGCCGACGCGGATCTTTTCCTGCGGCTTGGTCGTGAGATTCCACACCGGCTTGTGGCCGGCGGGCCGCGGACGGATGGCGCCGATATCGGCGGCGGCCCGACGCATTACTTGGGCGGGATCCGGCTTCGCTTCAGCTGAAGGATTCGCACCCAACCCGAAGCCGAGACCCGCGAGCGCGCCGAGCTTTAGAAAATCGCGACGATTGCCGGGTTCAAGGGGGTCCATGAGGTCTCTTCAAGACAGCAAAGCTGGCCCGTGGTTGCAACGGATTTGGCCGCCAGCCTTGCCAAATTAGTAGCTTATGAAGCCTTGGGCTCCTTTAATCCCGAACACCGACAGATTACGAACGGTATGAGCCATAAAACAGGGCAGTAGGGAGCGGTCTGGATTCAGCGGATTGAAGCGCACGACATAGAGCCACAGCGAGGTGATGAAGGCGAAGGCCGCGCTCACCTTACCTTCCGCGGTGCTGAGGTCGAAGTTATGGATGAGCGCGAACACGAGCGAGCCGATGAGCATTAGCGCGAGGAGTTTGCGGCCGATGAGTTCGCCTGGTGCAACGAAGCCGCGGAAGAGGATTTCCTCGACGATTGAAGCGCCGAGCAGCTGGAAGATGAAAATCGCCGGTAGCACGCTCTGCATCTCGGTGAGTCCCGCGCGCTTCTCGACGGCGGCTTCGGTGATGGTGATCAGGATGGCGCCGGCGGCGGCGACGAAATAGGCACCCGTTGGTGCATACGT
>CAXNEN010000090.1:0-6058 GCA_964201505.1 Opitutales bacterium | reverse complement strand
CGGTCCAGGAAGAGGAACGGCGGGCGATGAGGGATGGTGTCGAGAACGGCCTGCAACATGGTCACATTTTTGTCTCCAGAGAGACCGACAAGCGACACGAAAACACTGTCGGTCGCATTTGCCTTTTGCCGGCGGACTCCCAACCTACGACCCATGAAGACTCTCTACGCCACCCTACTCATGTCCCTCCTTCCACTCTTCGGTGACGCGGCTGAAAAGCTCGCCGTCGGCGCCTCCATCCCGGATGTCACTTGCAATGACCAGGACGGTAAGGCCGTCTCCCTCGCCAAAGAAGGCGCCAAGGGTTACCTCCTCGTATTTTTCTACCCGAAGGCCAAGACGGGCGGCTGCACCAAGCAGGGTTGCTCGCTGCGCGACGGCTGGGCCGACCTCCAGAAGGCCGGCGTGAGCGTCCTGGGCGTGAGCACCGACGACGAGAAGCTTCAGAAGGAATTTAAAGAAGAGCAGAATTTTCCCTTCCGTCTCCTCGCCGACAAGGAAAAGAAGGCCGTGACTGAGGCCT
Source organism: Opitutales bacterium (assembly GCA_964201505.1). Lineage (GTDB taxonomy): Bacteria > Verrucomicrobiota > Verrucomicrobiia > Opitutales > UBA953 > UBA953. Next base: position 5,535 of record CAXNEN010000090.1, on the reverse strand, counting down.
TCGGCGTGAAAAACCTCATCGGCATGGCTGGTCGCAGCGCCTTCCTCTTTAAGGACGGGAAGTGCGTCTACGCCGACCACAAGGGTCACACGGGTGATCAGGCGAAGGTGATCCTCGACTTCCTCGCCTCCGAAAAGAAGTAAGCCCGGCGAACCTTACCAACAAAAAGGCCGCATCGTTTGATGCGGCCTTTTTCGTGTCCTGACATCAGGCTCAGTGCCCCTTAATCGGGAAGAGGTCGGTCACGCTTTTGTTGCCGTGGATACGACGGATTGCATCGGAAAGCAGGGGCGCGATGGAGAGCACCGTGATTGGCAGGTCCTTCGGCCAGTTGGCTGGGACGGAGTTGGTCGTGATGACTTCGTCGATGACGCCGCGGCGGAGGCGCTCGAAGGCGATCTCCTGAATCATGCAGTGCGAGACCACGGCGCGCACCGAGCGGGCACCGTTCTTCTTGAGCAATTCGGCGGCGGCTACGAGCGTTCCCGCGGTCTCCGTCATGTCGTCGACTAGGATGACATCGCGGCCATCGACTTCGCCGACGAGGCTCGTGGCCTGCACGGTCGTCGCGCTCGTGCGGCGCTTGGCCACGAAACCGTAGGGAAGATTGAGCATATCAGCCACGGCCGAGGCGTACTTCAGGCCGCCCACGTCAGGGGAGATAACCGTGGCGTCCTTGAGCCAAGGCTTGTTCTTGATGTGCGCGTAGAAGACTGGCGACGCGTACAGATGGTCGACCGGGATATCGAAGAAACCCTGAATCTGCTGGGCGTGCAAATCGACCGTCAGGACGCGGTTGGCGCCGGCAGCGGTCAGTAGGTTGGCAACGAGCTTGGCCGTGATTGGCACGCGGGGCTTGTCCTTGCGGTCTTGACGAGCGTAGCCGAAGAAAGGGATTACGGCCGTGATACGGGCGGCGGAGGCGCGGCGCAGGGCGTCGATCATGATGAGCAGCTCCATGATGCGGTCATTGGCCGGCGCGCAGGTGGGCTGGATAACGTAGACGTCGCAGCCACGGATGTTCTCGTTGATCTGCACAAACGTCTCGCCATCGGGGAAACGGTTGACGGTGGCGGTGCCGAGCGGGACGCCGAGATGTTCGCAGATTTCCTTGGCCAGCGCCGGATTGGCGTTGCCGGTGAAAATCTTCATCTCTGGTAAGCTCATGTCGTTTAACGTTTATTAGAGTCCAAGGAGGCGGCCAGCGAATCAACCTTTTTGAACAATTCTGGCAGACGACGCGAAAGGACCACCAGACGGCGCTCCAGCCCGAAGGGCGCGGCCGGCGTGCCGTTCATGAAGCCATCGGCAGGCACATCCTCGAAAAGGCCTGTCTGGGCGCCCAACTTAACGCGGTCGCCGAGAGTGAGATGTCCGGCCACGCCGGACTGTCCGCCGAGGACGCAATGGTCGCCGAGGGTTGTGCTGCCCGCGATGCCCACCTGCGCGGTGATGAGGCACTGGCGGCCGATCCGCACATTGTGGGCGATCTGGACGAGATTATCGATCTTCGTGCCGCGCCCGACCACCGTCTTGCTGAAGCGGGCACGGTCGAGGGTGGAATTGGCACCAACCTCGACATCATCTTCGAGGACCACGTTGCCGATCTGGGGGATGCGTTGGATCTCGCCGTTGACCGGCTCATAGCCGAAGCCATCAGAGCCAATGACGGCTCCGGGCTGGATGCGGCACCGGGCGCCCAGGACGCAATAGTCGCCGACGACGACGCCAGGCTTGAGCCAGCAATCGGCACCGATGGTCGCGTGCACACCGATATAGCAACGAGCCTCGAGCACCGTACCGGCGGAGACCGTGGCGCCTTCGCCGATGACGCAGAGCGGGCCGACATGGGCGGCGGGGTCGACCTTAGCGGAGGCGGCGATGATCGCGGAAGCGTGGATACCAGCGGGAGGACGTGGCCAGAGGCGCGCTTCGAGCACCGAGCAGAGGAGCGCCAAGGCGTAGGAAGGATTGTCGACGCGCAGGAAAGCCTGACCGGCGAGCGGCTTACCGGCGAAAGTTGCCGGCACAAGGATCGCACCCGCTTGGGAAGCAGCGACGGCGTCGGCGTACTTCGCGTTACCGAGGAAAGAGAGGTCGGAACTGGTCGCTTCAACCAAAGCAGCGATACCCGTGATCGGACCGGCGCAGGCACCCTCGACGGCTTGGGCTCCGGTCAGGGAGGCAAGTTCGGCGATGGTGAAGGCGAGCGGCATGGTCCTAAATGAAGCGCCCCTGACTGGCAGGGGCGCGGCAGAGTCTTACTTGGCGGCCGGCTTATCGCCGGTGGCAGGAGCGACGGCAGGAGCGGCGACGACCGGGGCGGCGACGACCGGGGCGGTGGCCTTATAGGCGGCGTTCAGTTCCTTGAGGACGTCATCGGTGACATCAAGGGAGGCGTCGGAGAATAAGACCGGAGCCTTGCCGATGATCAGGTTAAGTCCTTTCGCCTTGGCGACCTTCTCCGCCTGGGCGCGCGCATCGGCGATGATCTGTTTGTTCAGCTCGCCCACGCGCTGCTGGATGGTGTTGCGAGCCTCGGTGACAAAATTCTGCAGTTCCGTACGGCGCTGCTGGAAGGTGGCGTTCTTCTGCTGAAACTCGGCACCAACCGCCTTCTTGCCGTTCTCGCTGAGCATCGGATCCTGAGCACGCTTGTCGATGCTCTGGAGCTCGGCCTGCAGCAGCTCGACGGCCTTGATCCGCTCGTTGACGGAAGCCTGCGCGGCTTCCTCCGACTTGCGAATTTCCGCCTGGAGGTCGGTGGCCTTGGCGTATTTCTTGAAGATCTCCTGCTCGTCGACGATGCCGATACTGGGCGTGGCGGCGAAGATGGAAGCAGAGGCGAGGAGGAGGGCGAAGAAGGACTTCATGGGCGTATTCTGGTTTAAGAAGCGGTTAGGCGGGCGAATGGCAATCAAAACACCGTGCCGAAGCTGAAGTTGAACTTCATCCCCCCATCATTGAGGTCGGTGCCGGTGCCCGGGGCCTTGGTCGTCTGCAGCGGGAAGCCGAAGTCTAGGCGCATAACGGCGCCGCCCAACAGGATACGCATGCCCAGACCGTAATCGGAATTAGCTTGGGAGACATTGAAGTTCGCCTCCGACTTGTTGACGAAGCCGTAGTCGTAGAACGCGGCGAAGCGGAGGTTATCGGCAGCCCTGATGGTGTACTCGGCGCTAAGGTAGCCGTAGGTCATGCCGCCCATGGGCTGATTACTACCGTGGGAGGTGTCGTAAGTGTCGGAGGCGCCTACATCATTATAGGAGAAGCCGCGCATGTCGTAGGCGCCGCCCAGGTAGAAACGCTCGTAGAAAGGAATGGAGCCTCCGGAGCCGGTAATCATGCCGAGGCGGCCGATGACACCGATCGTCTGCTCCGCCGTGGGCGAGAGCAGGAACCAGCGGCCGGTACGCAGCTCAGACTTCAGGTATTTGACGTCGCCGCCGAAACCGTTGCCCGCGAGCTCTTCGGTGAGGGAAAGGCGAGAGCCCTTCGTCGGGAAGTTATACTCATCGCGCGTATCATAAGTGAGAGAGGCGGAGACGGAGGAGATCACGCGCGGTCCAGCGATGGCTTCGCTCACGACGTCATTCGGCGCCGAGGCCGTGACGTTGTCGACCGACATCCGGCGGAGGTTATAACTGATGCGACCCTCGATGTTGCTGAAGATGCGTCGACGGGCGTAAAGGCTAACGCCTTCGGAAAGCACCGAGTAATTAGCCGAAGCGTAGCCGGCAAAGCGGCGCTCGATGGAATAACCCACGGCGAGGTCGCGCTCCCACAAGGCCGGCTCCTCAAAGGAATGCTCGAAGGAGTTGGTCAGGCTACCGACCTGCAGGCGGACGCGGAACTTCTGGCCGGCTCCGCGGTACCAGCCCTCGTAATTAGAGAAGTCGAAATTAGATTCGGCGTACTCGACGAAGCCGACGAGTCCTTCGACGGTGCTGTAACCGGCACCGAAGCTGACCTGGCCGGTGGGGCCTTCCTTGACCATGACGCGCAGGTCGCTTTGGCCTGGGATCGTGGTCGAGACGGGCGTCACGCGGACTTCCTCGAAGAACTGGGTATTGCGAAGGCGCGCCTCGGAGACGCGGGTACGGGCAAGGTCGAAGACCTCGCCGGGCCCGAGAGCAAGTTCGCGGGCGATGACGGTAGAGCGGGTCTTGGTGTTGCCTTGAATCTCGACGGAGCGGACGGTAAAGCGCTGGCCCTCCTCAATCAGGAACTTCACATCGATGGCTCCGGTCTGCAGATTGGGTTTACGCACGACCTGGACGGAGCTGTTGATGTAGCCCATCTGGCCGTAGTATTCTTTGAGCTTGTCAGCGGCGGCGTCGACCGCGGGGACCGCGAAAGCCTCACCGCTGGCAATCTGGTCGAATTCGGTAGGGTGGGCGCCGCGACGGAGCGAGGGTTCGGCGACGACCTTCTGAAGGGCGGCCGTGGCGTAGATGGGGTCAGTGAGACCGAGGCGATTGCCTTCGAAGGAAATCGCGCCGATGGTGTAGCGGCGGCCTTCCTTGATATTAAAGACCACGTCGACCCAGCCGGCGCCGTCTTTCGCATCCTTGACCTGGCAGACCTTCTCAGGGTCGGCATCCTCGACTTCGACGTCGAGATAGCCCTTCGAGCGGTAAAACTCGCGTAACTTCTTGCAGTCGGCCCGGTACTGCTCGGGGTCGAGGCGACCGCCGCCCACGAGCCAGGACCACTTATACCAGCGGTACTCGCTGGTCTTGAGTTCGGCTGCGGACCAGAGGTCATACCGCTCAAAGGCCGTGGCGCCCTCGAAGCGGAAATTATCAACCTTCAACTCAATACCTTCGTCGACGACAATCGCGACGATCTGGCCGCCGCCATCGACGGCGTCGCGGGGCTGGGAAGTGACGCGGGCGAAGGGGCGCTTCTTGCGGAGTTCATTCTGGAGCTTGATCTCGGAGCGGCGAAGCTGGGCCATGTCGAGAGGCTCGCCAATCTTCACGTCCTCGATCACGCTGCCGCCAAACCAGCCCTCCTTGCCGACGAGACCGTCGCCTCCGATGTACTCAATCGCCTTAAGAATCGGGCGGGGCTCGACCGTGACAACGATATCGACCTCGCCCGTCTTCGGGTCGAGCACCGGCTCGACGCGGGCCTGGTTGAACCGGCCTGTGGCATAAAGAGAACGGACCGTACTGGCAGCGGCGTCCTTGGAGAAGGGCTGGCCTTCGCGGAGGGCGACGAAGCCAAGGACGAATTGTTCGGACACGGCCGTTCCCTCCTTCTTGACCTTGATAGAGCGGACGACAGGCTGCTTCTCCAGAGGGGCGACCTGGGCGCCGCCGACGAGCGGGGCGAGGGCGAGGGCGAAGCAGGCGGCGCGAAGCCAGCTGAGGCGGAAGGAGGGGTTATTCATTATTTCGGTAATCTTTGGCGGGTGTTTCGAAGCGTGTCAGCCCCGGATTAAAGAGCAAGTTGATGTCGGAGGTGGGGCCGTTACGGTTCTTGGCCACGATGAGCTGGCGGGAATAGCAGCCATCCTGCCCTGCCTGC
>CAXNEN010000089.1:0-6059 GCA_964201505.1 Opitutales bacterium | reverse complement strand
AGTCCTAGCTGGCGGAGAGGGAGGGATTCGAACCCTCGGTACCTTGCGGTACACTGCATTTCCAATGCAGCGCGATCGACCACTCTGCCACCTCTCCTTTGTTACCAGCTAGAAGGTGCATCAAAGGGAGGGCGGGGGGTGGGTCAAGGGAGAAGAAAGTCCACAATTAGAGGCCCAGAGGCCCAGAGGCTCGGAGGCACAGACAACTTAAGGCCAAGGGGCTGGGAGGCTCATAGGCATGGCATGGCCGCAGGCGTTCCGACCTTTTCTGGTCAACCGAGCCTCTGGGCCTCCGGGCCTCTGACGACGCTTACTTCGCGACGGCCTTGGCCCAAGAGTCCTTCAGGCCGACGGTGCGGTTGAAGACGGGCTTGCCGGGCTGGGAGTCCTTGGCGTCGGCACAGAAGTAGCCGGTGCGTTCGAACTGCACGCGCGTGCTCGGCGCAATGGCGAGCAGGGCGGGTTCGACGAAGCCGCGGATGGTCTTGAGCGAGCCTGGGTTAAGGAGCGTGCGCCAGTCGGTGCCTTCGGGAATATCGTTCAGGTCCGCGTGCGCGAAGAGGCGGTCGTAGAGGCGAACCTCGACGTCGCCGGCGTGCTTTTCAGAAACCCAATGGATGGTGCCCTTAACCTTGCGGCCGTCCGGGGAGTCGCCGCCGCGGGTGGCGGGATCGTAGGTGCAGGTGACTTCGATGACGTTGCCGGCGGCGTCCTTCTTGCAGCCGGTGCAGGTGACGAAGTAGCCCCAGCGGAGGCGGACCTCCTGGCCGGGCGTGAGGCGGAAATACTTTTTCTCCGGGATCTCCATGAAGTCGGCGCGTTCAATGAGCAGCGTCTTGGAGAAGGGCACCTTGCGGGTGCCGGCGGAGGGGTCCTCGGGGTTGTTAACGGCGTCGAGCTCATCGACCTGGCCTTCGGGGTAGTTCTCGATGACGAGGCAGACCGGGTCCAGTACCGCCATGAAGCGGGAGGAGGTCTTGTTGAGGTCGTCGCGCACGGCGTGCTCGAGGAGGGCGACGTCGGAGAGGGAGTTATGCTTCGTAATGCCAATCGTCTCGCAGAACTTGCGGACCGCAGCCGGCGTGTAGCCGCGGCGGCGCATGCCGGAGATGGTGGGCATGCGGGGGTCGTCCCAGCTCGAGACGCGCTTTTCCTGGACGAGCTCGAGCAGGCGGCGCTTAGACATGACGGTGTAGGTCAGGTTGAGGCGGGCGAATTCGATCTGCTGTGGCTTGGCGGGGGTGTCGAGCGTGCGGAGGAGCCAATCGTAGAAGGGGCGATGGACTTCGAACTCCAGCGTACAGATCGAGTGGGTGATGCCTTCATACGTGTCCTCGAGCGGGTGGGCGTAGTCGTACATCGGGTAGACGCACCACTTGTCGCCGGTGTTGTGGTGATGGGCCTTGCGGATGCGGTAGATGACCGGGTCGCGCATGTGCATGTTCGGCGAGGCCATATCGATCTTGGCGCGGAGGACCGCCTTGCCTTCGTCGAACTCGCCGCGGGTCATCTTTTCGAAGGCTACGAGGCTTTCCTCGACGGACGCGTCGCGGGTTGGGCTCGGTTTGCCGGCCGTTTTTTCGTCGCCGTGGAATTCGCGGATCTGCTCCTGCGAGAGGAAGCAGACGTAGGCCTTGCCGAGTTTGATCAGCTTAATCGCGTCGGCGTGCATGCGCTCGAAGTAGTTCGAGGCCTGGTAGTAGTGCTCGTTCCACTCGAAGCCCAGCCAGCGGACGTCCTCCTTGATTGAGTCGACATATTCGACCTCTTCCTTGGTCGGGTTCGTGTCGTCCATGCGTAGGTGGCAGCGGCCCTTGAATTCTAGAGCCAGGCCGAAGTTCAGGCAGATGGACTTCGCATGGCCGACGTGCAGGTAGCCGTTGGGTTCCGGCGGGAAGCGGGTGGCGATGGAGACGTGCTTCCCCGCGGCCAGGTCGGCGTCGATGATCTGCTGGATGAAGTGGCGGTGGGCCGCCGGCGCAGGGGTTTCGGAAGACATGGACGGATTATGCGATGAAGGCCTTGAGGCGGGCGAGGGTGGTGTCGCGGCCGAGGACGCGGAGGACGCCGAGGAGGTGGGCGCCACCACCCTGACCGGAGGTCGCGAAACGGGCCGGGGCGAAGTAGTCGGTAGGCTTACGTTCGCGAGCAGCGCCGACGGCAGCGAAGGCGGCTTCGAGGGCCGGCTCAGTCCAGGCGGCGGCTTCGAGGGTCGGCAGTAGCTCGCGGATACGGGCGACGGGGTCACCGCCCTTCTTGGTGAGGTTGGCCAACGCGCCTTCGTCCTTCTTGAAGTCGGCGGTGAAGAAGAAGCCCATGAACTCTGGCAGGTGTTCGAGCGAGGTTACCTTCTCCTGCACGATGCCCAGGACTTCGGTGAGGCGGGCGTCGGAGACCGAGGCGTCGATGACCTTCGTCTCGAGTAGGATTGGGCGGGCGAGCGTGGCGAACTCGGCGGCGGGGAGGGTGCGGAGCGTCTGCGCGTTGATGTGCGACATCTTCCGTTCGTCGAAGCGGGCGTTGGACTGGTGCACCGCGGAGATTTCGAACTGCTTGATGATTTCTTCGATCGGCAGCATTTCCTTGCCGTCGGCCGGCGTCCAGCCGAGCAGGCAGAGGTAGTTGCGGACGGCTGAGGGTAGGTAGCGGCGCTGCTGGTATTCCTCAATCAGGGCGCCCTTGTCGCGCTTCGACATCTTGCCCGGACCGTCGGTCTTCAGGATGAGCGGGATGTGGCCATAGATAGGTGGTTTGGCGCCGAAGGCCTTGAAGAGCTCGAGGTGTTTCGAGGTATTGGAGAGGTGGTCCTCGCCGCGAATCACGTGCGTGATCTGCATCTCGATGTCGTCGACGACGTTGACGAAGTGGAAGACCGGTTCGCCATTGGAGCGGAAGATCACGAAGTCGCGATCTTCGACGCGGGCGACCTGTCCGCGGACCATGTCGTGCAGCACCATCGGGGCGGCGTCGACTTTTTCGTAATCCTTCTTCAGGTGATCGTCGTAGGCGGGGGAGCGAGCGCCTTCGAGGCGGAGCCACCAGGCGCCGTCCTTTTCGTAGGCGCGGCCCTTAGCGGCGAGCTCCTGGAGCTTCGCCTTGTAGAGTTCCGTACGCTGCGACTGGAAGTACGGACCGAAGTTGCCGCCGACCTCGGGGCCTTCGTCCCAATCCATGCCGAGCCAGCGCATCGAGTCGAAAATCACCTTCAGGAAGGCGTCGGAGTTGCGCTCCTTATCCGTGTCCTCGATGCGGAGGATGAACTTGCCGCCCGTGTGGCGGGCGTAGAGCCAGTTGAATAGGGCCGTACGGGCACTTCCAATGTGGAAGAAGCCGGTGGGGCTGGGAGCGAAGCGGACGCGGACCTGGGACATTTTGATAAGAAAGGGGTAGGGGTTGGGGTAGGGGTTGGTAAAGCCGTAATCGGGGGCAAATAAAGAACCCCTCGGGAGGAGGCCTCCGGAGGGGTTCCAGTGGGCCTTTAAACTCCCTTATTTGGCTTGGACAGGGGCCGGGACGATGTCCTGGAGTAGGCCGATACCGGTGAAATAAGCGTTACGCTGGGAGATGCGCTGGGCGAAGAGGCGACTCTGTTCGACGTTCGCAGCGTCCTTCGGGGTCTCGCTTTTCGCGGGCCGGATGAACACGTAGTCGCCCTTGGTAGTGCGGATACCAGCGGTCACCTTGCCGACGCCAGCGGCTTCGATCAGGAGGCCGGTACTCTCGTTGGCGCCGTTGATGGCTTCGGGTACGGCGTAGACCGTGAAGGCTTCCGGGGAAGACAGCGCGAGCTTATGGGCCTTGGCGCTATCGGTGAAAGACTTGCCGGCGGCGATGTCGGTTTGGATCGCCTTGCCGAGCTTGGCGACCTCATCGGTGAGCAGGCGGTTAAACTGGGACTTCTTCCAATTCTCGACGGCCTTGGCCTTAGCTTCGTCGAAGGTCGGGAGGCGGTCGGCGGTGCGCTTGTTGAGGAGGAGGAAGGTCGCGCCTTCTTCAGAGCGATAGACTTCGGTGCGCCATTCCTTCTCGGTGAGTTCGCCGGCGACGCGCAGGGCTTCGGCGGGAATCTTGGCGACGGTGGGCGGATTGATGACTTCGAAGGAGGGGATCACGGTGACCTTGGCGTTCTTGGCCTTGATCCAGGCGGCAAGTTCCTTGCTGTCAGTCTTGACCATATCGGTGGCGAATTTCTCGGCGAGCTCGTCGGAGACCTGACCAGCGAGGTTGGTGATGGCGCGCTCTGCCCGGACGAACTTCTCGAGCTCGGCCCGCTTGGCGAGGGCCTGCTCCTTGACCTTGCCGGTCTCGAACTTGAACTTCTCAGCCTGATTATAGCCCATGTTGATGATTTCGTCGTCGGAGACCGGGGCGGTGTCGGCGACGGTGGGGGAAATAGTGACGGCCGTGATGGCGACCTGCGGGGGCAGGCGGTAGTTCTCGATGTTGGAGGTGAACGCTTCCTTCACCTTGGCGTCGTCGACCTTGATTTCGGGCTTGAAGCCGGCGGCGGCGAAGGTGGCGGCGTCGACCGTCCACTTGGTACGTTCGCGATCGAGGATACGCTTGATCTGGCTGGCCGTGGCGTGACCGGCGCCAGCGAGGGTCGTGACGGCTTTCTGAATCCTCCAGGTATCCTTGATGTAGGCCTCGAAGCGGGCGCGGGTCTCGAGGTCGGGGGTGTTGAGCTGCTTGGCGGAGAACTCGATGAACTTATTCAGTCCGTCGGCGTTCTTGCCGTCGGGAGAGGTCGTGATCTCGCGGGCGATGCGGCGGATTTCGACGTCGGAGGGGGAGGGGATGTCGAGGGCGTCGGCGAGGCTGAGTTCGGCGACGCGCTGGACCAAGCCGTTTTCGTTCATGCGCTGTCCGGTCATCTGAGCGAAGAAGGTCGCGTCACGGAAGCGGGCGCGGACGGCGGAGTCATTGAGGTCGACACCTTGGTACATGTAGGCCCCGGAGCTAAGGGCACCGCGACCGGCGAACCCGTAGAAGACGAAGGAGACCACGATGACCACGAGCAGGAATCCGAAGATGATGCGGTGGTGTTTGCTGGTGGCATTCTGGAGCCAAGTAATCATTCGGGCAACTTACCCCAGTCTTTCGGCGGGTGTCAATCAGTCCAAGCCCGCCCCATGGGCTTGCATCCGGCGGGGTTATTAACATCCCTTGGGGCCGTGCCCAAATCCCTCCAATGCATCGTCGCCGTGGCCCGTAACGGGGTCATCGGCTCGGGCGGCAGGCTTCCTTGGCACATTCCTGAGGACCTGGCCTGGTTCATGGACCAGACCGAGGGTGGGGTGATGATCGAAGGTCCGACCTGTTATGCCGAATTGGGCAAGGCGCTGCCGGGGCGTGGGACGGTGGTCGTCTCGAGAGATCCCGCCAAAACCTTCCCTGGCGCCGAGCGGACGACTTCTTTGACCGAGGCCATCGTCATCGCCGAGCGCATGGACCAATGGGCCGGCCCGACGTGGATTACTGGTGGCCAGCGCATCTACGCCGAAGGCCTGCCGCTCTGCGAACGCTTGCTCATCACGCGCATCGACCGTGATTTCGAAGGCGACCGTTTCTTCCCCGCCGATTGGCAGCAGTACTTCACCAAACTCGTTTCGTCGAAGGCGGGGATGCAGGAGGGGTTGGGGTATGCGTTTGAAGTTTGGGAGAGGTGAGCGCGGCTAACGCCGCGAGGGGGCACGTGGGCAAGGTGACACGGGGACAAGGGGAAGGCTTAACTCAAGGGGAGACCGGAAGCCGGAATGTATGCTGCGGACATTTCCCCAGCTAACTATCCGGTCTCTGGTTTCCCTTTGAGCTATGTCTCGGGGAAGGGGCGCGACGGCGTCGCGTCCGCTGCTTGTCCCGACCCTACCCCTTGTCCCCGTGCCAGCGAAACCCGTGTCCCCTCGCGACTATGCGTGATTTGGCTCCCATGAGCCGCCAAATCACGCATAGTCGCGCCATGCTGCTCCCCCTGCTCCTGTTGGCTGCGATCCCACCGACGATTTCCGATGAGGCGAAGGTCCCGCCCTACACGTTGCCGGACCCACTCGTCTGCGCCG
>CAXNEN010000088.1:0-6111 GCA_964201505.1 Opitutales bacterium | reverse complement strand
CACTTGGAAAGCAGCGCCAAGTCCTTGGCCTCGAGCGGCGCACCTTCCGGCGGCATGAAGGGCTCTTCCTTGTGCGCACTCATGGTCCACAGGCGGCTCGCCTGCGGATTGCCTGCATCGACGACGGCGCCGCCGCTGCCACCGTTCATTAGGCCGGAATAACTCGTCATCTCGAGGCCACCCTTCTTCTTGTCGGGGTTGTGGCAGGAGAAGCATTTGTTCTCGAGCAACGGGCGGATATGGTCGTCGTACGTCAGCTTCTCGGCGTCCTGTGCCCAGGAAGCGGCAGAGACCAACCCCGCCGCCAAGATAAGGCAACGACGGGTCAGCCAACGGAAACTAGGGAAGGCAGCGGACATGTGAACGGGAAGATTAGTGGTTGAAGTAGAATTCCTTCGAGTTCATCAGTGCCCAGAAGGCGTCTTCAAGCACAAGCTGTCGATTAGCCGGGTCGGCCGCGATGGCGGCAGCGACGGACTTCGCTTCGACCGCGGCGGGGGCACGGCCGAAGACGCGCAGGAAGAGCTCGGTCACGATCTCGTCATCCTTCTTCTCGGCGGCGATCATCTTCTGAACTACCTGGCCGCGGCGGATGCGGTCATTAACGGCATCACCGTTCATCAGGTGGAGCGCCTGCGAGAGGTTCGGGTCGGTCTTCACCTCGGTCGACGCGACCGATTCGCGCTTGGAGCGACCGAAAGTCTCGAGGAAATAGTTCGAGACGGCCCCGTCGGCGATCTGGACCGCGCGGGCTCCGATCGGGAGTCCTTGGAACTTGTTCGGGGTCTCGGTGATCTGGGAAATAGCGTCGAGCAGCACTTCGGCCCGGACGCGACGGACCTGGGCGCGAGCGAAGTTCAACTTGTCGTTGGCGTTCGTCTCATTGGTCTTCGAACTGCGCTGGTAGGCCGCCGAGGCGGTGATATCGCGAACGAGCTTGCGGACGTCGTACTTATAATCCGTCAGGTGGGCGGCCAAATCGTCCATCAGTTCAGTGTTAGAAGGCGGGTTCGAGACGCGGACGTCGTCGACCGGATCCACGACACCGACGCCGAGGAAGTGGGCCCAGACGATGTTGGCGATATTACGTGCGAAGTAGGGATTGCGCGGAGAGGCGAGCCACTCGGCCATCACGCGACGACGATCATCGCCGGGCTTGAGTTCGGGCTCATCGCCGCCGAGGAACTTCGGCTTCACATTCTTCTTGGTCAGGAAGTGCTGCGTCTCCCCGCCCTTGCTATTGAAAATGATGACCTCCGCGGGGTCATCGGTGGCCTTGCGACCGATTTGCGCGAAGAAGGCATTAAAGCCGTAGTAGTCGTTCATCGTCCAGCGGTCGAACGGGTGGTTGTGACACTGGGCGCACTGGATGCGCATGCCCATGAAGACCTGGGCGACGTTCTCGGACAGCTTGAGGCGGTCGAGCTCGCTCTGGTAATAGTTTACCGCCGGGACGGAGACCGTGCCACCGTTGGCCGAAAGGAGGTCGACCACGATCTCGTTAATCGGGCGATTCTTGCCGATTTCGTCGGCCATCCAGTTGTAATAGAGGAGCGCGTTCTTATAGAAAGGCGCAACGTTATTGTTCCCGGCGATACCGGAACGGATCTGGAGCAGTTCGGCCCACTTCATCACCCACAGTTCAGTAAATTCTTTGCGCTGGAGGAGGACTTCCACGAGCTGCTTACGCTTGTCGGGATGCTTGTCCGCAAGGAAGGCCTGGAGTTCGGCCGGCTTGGGGTAGAGGCCCACGACGTCGATATAGACGCGACGGACAAACTCCTCGTCAGTGCACACACCCGAGGGGACGATGCGCAGGCGGTGGAGGCGCTCGTTGACGGCCTTGTCGACGTAGTTCACCTCGATAGCCTTCGGACGCTCGTAGACCAGACCCTTCGGGATGACGATGGCCTGGGCGGTGACGCTGAAGACGTCGAAGCGCGCGAGCATAAAGGCCGCGCCGCGGTCGCCGGACTTCACGAGACCGTCCTTGCTGATGGAGGCGACGGGGTCGTTGTTCGACATGAAGAGCGCGAGGCTCGTCACATCGCGGTCGGTGCCGTCGGAATAGGTCGCGCGGACGGTGATTTGTTGGGTGGCGGCTTTGCCCTCGAGGACAATCTGCTTCGGGAAGACCTCGATGCCGGTCACCTTGGCGATATCCGTTGGGTCATCCTTGGCGCCCGTGGCGATCCACTCGAGAATGGTCTTATTGTACTGCGAATCCGCATCGTACAGCTTGTTGCCGGAATGCGGCACCAGGCCGACGGTTTTCTCGACGAGCGTGCTTTCCTCGGGAATGGCGAGGTTGATGCGACGGCCGATCATCTCGCGGGTGAGGCGGGTGTAGTCGCCGTCGGGGTCCATGCCGAAGAGGGAGAGGCGGAAGCCATCCTTACCCCGGGCGGCACCATGGCAGCCACCGCTGTTACAGGTGGCACGCAGGAACACCGGCATCACGTCCAAGCGGAAAGAGACGGCCCGGTCCTTCTGGCCATCCTTGACGGCGACGGGGATGCGGACGGACTTACCGCCCAACTGGGCGACGACCTCGGTCTTGCCCGCTTCGGTCACGGCGTGAATGGAATAGCCGTCAAACTTGGCAACCTTCTCGTCGCCGACGCGGAGGTCGGCGAAGGCGGTGACGTCGCGAGTGGTCGCGTCCTTGAAGGTAGCGAAGACGACGATGCGATGGAAGTCGCGCTTGGTCTCGAGGTTAATGGACTCGGGGAAGATTTCCAGTTTCTCGAGCGTCCCCAGCTTCTGGGTGAGCTCGGCCTTGGCTTCCTCCTTCGACTTATCCTTAGCGGCGAGCACGACTCCGGCCGGCCAATTGGCGCCTTCAGCGACCCAGCGGCGGATCACATCAATCTCGGCGGCCGGCAGCGGTCCGTTCTTGGGTGGCATGATCTCGTCATGCTCCTTCGGTAAAGTGAGGCGTTTGATCATCTCGCTCTTTTCAGCGCTCACGCCGATGAGCGCATAGGCGCTTTCGCCGCCCTTGAGGAAGGCCTCGCGGGTGGTCATCAATAGCTTCCCCTTGGTCTTGTCCGGATTATGGCACTCCAGGCACTTGCCTTCCAAGATCGCGCGTACCTCGTCGAAGGCGACAGGAGCGGCGGAGGCGGCCGGCGAAAGCACGGCGGCGAGCAGGGTGAGCAATGGAAGATGGAAACGGAAAGACATGGTTGGAAAATCAGTTCTTGGGGGATTCGTTCTTCTGGCGGAGCTGTTCGAGGCGGGAAAGGACGACCGGTACGGCCGGTGCGACGGCGGCGGGCTTGGCGGCGACGGGAGCAGCGACCTTCGCGACCGGCGCCGGGGCGGCCTTGCGGGCGGCATCAAGGCGCAGAATGGAGCCGATCGCAATACGATGCGTAGCGACGGCTTTACCGACGGGAATGTCGACCTGGACGAACATATTCGCCACCTTGCCGACGCGCGACTTGTCATCGGTCTCGACGGTGAAACGGAGTTCCTTGGTGTCCTTGGTCACCTTAATCGGAGCGATGCGAATGGTGTCAGGGGCGCCGACCAGCTGGGCGACGGCTTCACCCTCGAACGGACGGGTCACCTCAAAGTTAGTCGTCATCACGCCGGGCGTGCCGACTTCCATCGCGGTGAGTACGATGGGGTTCGCCGCGACGAAGGGGGCCTCGGTCGCCAGTTCGGCGAACGGCGAAGCGTTGTACACGATACCCTTACCGGCGGTGCCTTCGCCTTGCACGATGAACTTCCAGGGCTTGGTGTCGACGTTCGCATTGGCGCTCAGCTGGAAGACGCACTCATTGGAGCCTTCGGCGATGGTCTGTTCGCCGAGCGAGGAGACGCCGGGGGGCGTCCAGCACATGATCACGCGAATCGCGCCCGTGAAGCCTTCCTTGCGCTTCGCGAGGACCTTCAGATTGAAGATACCGTTACGCACTAGCGGCACCTGCGGCTTCTCGATCTCGAGCGAGTACGGCGCCTCGTCGACGACCGCAACGGGCAGCTGGTCTTCAATACCCTGATAGTAGATGGTGTTGCCGACGCGGACGATGTCGTAGGTCCGGCGCATCTGGCCGACAGTCTTATTGGCAGGGTCCTTCGGCTGGAGCGTCGGGGTAATCAAGACGCCGGCGTGAGGTGCGTCCGCAGCGGCCTCAAGCACGAGGGGTACGCCGGGTAGGTCGCCCGGGGCGGAGTCCTCGAGGAGCTTCACGCCGGCGGGCAGGCCCTTCAGCTCGAAGCGATAATCTCCGCTGACGCCGTTACGTGTGAAGTTCTCGAGCAACACCATGCGGCCGCCGCGGGGGACGGCCATGAACTGACGGAGGTGAGTGTCGTTAACGATGTAGTCCGGCGAGGCGAACGTCAGGCTAGGCTGGGAGGCGACCATCTCAATCCGGTAGACAAAATTAGGTCCGCCACGCTCGCGGTGGTCGGTGATCCGCACCGTGTAGATGCCGTCGACCGACGCGGTGAACTTAAAACGGGAGTCGAGACGGCGCATGCCGCCGCCGTCATCGTTGCTGATGAGCGCGCTGCCCTTAGGCGTATAGACATTGACGACCGGATCGAGCGGAGACCCCAGGATCTGGGCGAGGGCGCGGCACTCGAAGACTTGTCCCTTCTTGAGCGGCACCCGGAAGCAATCGATGTCACCCGGCTTCTCGATGATGCCATTGAGTGCGTAAGCCTGGGCTTCGACGGCGAGGGTTCCCGTCTCGAAGGAGTCGTTCGGCTCGGCCTCGAGGTTGTTATCCACCGTCGAAAGGCGGAAGAGGTTGCCGGAAGGCGCGGGCGACTGGGATTTTGGATAAAGGACGAATTCGGCGTCATCCTCGGTCGGTAGCGTCACATCCTCGGCGAAGGAGTCACGGGACTCGACGAAACGGACGTTCAGTTTGGAGCCGAGCTTGCCGCCAGCTGGGTAGATAGCGTCCGGACGACGGAAGTCGCCGACGTGAAGGCGGTAATAGGAATTACCAGAGCCGCGATAGGAGGATTCGCGGACCATCACAAAGTAGTCCCCGTCGTATTCAGCCGTGAAGGAGCAGTAGCCATCCGCACGATGGAGGATCGTATCATCGGAGAAGGCTTTCTCGAATTTATCCTTGTCGAGGATGGCGATGTACGGATCGAGCGCACCGTTGGGAATCGCAGCTAGGCGGAGGCCGTCCACCTGGACGCCGATACGCTGACCTTTCTTGACGGTGACCTTGTAGTAATCGACGTCCTCGGCGAGGATCACACCTTCGATCGTCTGATTGAGCGCCACCGGCTGGGCGGAGACGAAGTCGCTGTTCGGCTCCTTCTCGTCCACGTTCGGGAAGGGGCTCGCGAAGAACTGGCTCATGTGCGAGAGTCCGGACTTCGTGCGGACGCGCATGACGTGATTGCCCGCGCGGACGGACTTGTCGATCGAGAGGGTGAGCTCCACCTTGTTGCCGGCGCGGCTCTCCACGCTCTTCACCTTGAAGCCCGGGGAGTAGAATATGAGGTCCTCGAAATCGTCGAGGCGGGCGCCGCTGAGCGTCAGCTTGACGTCGGCACCGATCTGGCCGCCGTGCGGCTTCAGGGTGGAAACATCGGGATAGGCCCCCCACGCGACGAGCGGGGCGGTGAGGAGCGCAGCAAGGTGACGGAACTTCATAAAAACGTTTCAGCGGGGCGCAGCCCGCCCGCCGCGCCGTGAAGGGCGGCGGATGGGGATTAGGCGCCGGATCAGGCGAGCCAGTCGGTCATGATGCGACCGCCGTTGACGATATCGATCGGACGGCCGCCGTCGGACATGATGCGCTTCTCGGAGTTGATGCCGAGGACGCGGTACATGGTCCTCGCCAAGTCTTCCGGGCCGACCGCATCGCGGTCCGGCTCGCCACCGAGGGCGTCAGAGGCGCCGTGGATGTAGCCTTCCTTCATGCCACCGCCAGCCATGGCGACGGAGAAGACGCGCGGCCAGTGATCGCGGCCGTTCGTGCCGTTGATCTTCGGCGTGCGGCCGAACTCGGAGCTGACGAGGACGAGCGTGCGCTTGAGCAGGCCGCGGTCCTGGAGGTCGGTGATGAGGCGGGCGAAAGCCTGGTCGAAATTCGGAGCCTGACCGTCAAAGGAGCCCTTGATGTTCGA
>CAXNEN010000087.1:0-6137 GCA_964201505.1 Opitutales bacterium | reverse complement strand
GAGGCTGGCCGGTTCACCGTCTGGAACAGCGAATCCTATTGGACCGTGAAGCTCAAGTCTGGCAGGACGAGCTCCTACTGGAACGCCGGACCCAGCGCGAAATTCGCCCTGCAGAAGCTAGACGCACAGCTCACGAAGCTCAAGGGGCTACACGTGTCGGTTGCAGGCCCTTTCAAGCGTCCGGACCTGAATACTTCGCAGCAGACCCTCGACGCAATCCGTGCCACCATGGATTTAGACGTGGAGATCACGCGGATGGCGAAGCAGTATCTCAACAAGTAAGCGGCTTTCTCCGTACCAATAAAAAGACCCCGGTGTGCCGGGGTCTTTTAGTTTGGCTATGAAGCCGGCTTTAGGCCGAGCAACCGCAACCGCCGGAGCCGCAGCCGCCTTGCTTCTGGGCGACGGGCTGTTCGGTGGAGCAGCAGCTGCCTTCAGAGGCTTCGCCGGTGGAGCAGCAACCGCCTTCGGAGGATGATTCGCCGGAACCGCAACCGCCACCGCCGCAGCAACCGCCGGACTGGTGCGGGTGGCCGTGGGCGAGTTCGGTGAGTTCGGCCGCGCGGACGGAGACGACTTTGATGTCGAAGTGCAGCGTCTGGCCCGCGAGCTCGTGGTTGCCGTCGAGGGTCACTTCTTCACCGGCGATCTTCTTGATGGTGAGCACACGCATGCCGAGATTGGTTTCGGCGTGGAAACGCATACCGATCTGCGGCGTGTTCGCGCCGAAAGCGGTGAGGGGCACCAGCTGGAGGAGTTTCTCGCTGTATTCGCCGTAGCCGAGTTGCGGGGGCACGAGGACGTTCTTGGTGTCGCCGGCGACGAGGCCTTCGACGCCCTGCTCGAGGCCGGGGATGATGTTCTGCGCGCCGTGGAGGTACTCCATCGGGCCGCGATCGCCGGAGGCGTCGATGATGTTACCCTGGTCGTCCTTCAGGGTGTATTCGATGGCGACGACGGTTTCTTTGGCTACGCGCATGGTGATGAGGAGCGTTGAACTTAGGCCTAAACTAGGCCGAGGCAAGGCGACAGGTATCTAAACCTTGACCGACCCAGCGGGGAAGGCTTCCCTAACTCTCCTGCTGTTTGGGGCCGTAGCTCAGTTGGTAGAGCGCGTCGTTCGCAATGACGAGGCCGTGAGTTCGAACCTCATCGGCTCCACCAGCAGGACTTCCGCTCAGGCCGTGGGGGTCTCGTCGGCCTCTCCGTCCGGCTTCCGTACGCCGCCGGTGATCTTCTCGATCTTCTCCAGCGCTTCCGAACCCTGCGCGACGCCCAAGGCTAGCACTTCCTTCCCTTGCGGGCGTAGGCGGTCCTCGTAGCTGCCGATCGCGTTGTTGAAGGCATCCACCGCCGAAGCCAGGCCGCGTCGCGCCTTGGTGAAGTGGGTCATGAACGTCACGACGCGCTCATAGAGGATGGCGGACTCATTCGCGATCTGCGTCGAGTTCGCGGCCTGCTTGTGCTGCTGCCAGGTCAGGTTGATGGCGGAGAGGAAGCCCATCAACGTTGCGGGCGTGGCGAGGAGGATCCCTTCGTTGCCTGCGTCGATGATCAGGTCGTTATCGCCTTCGAGCGCGGTGCTCAGGAGTGATTCGGCCGGCAGGAATAGGATGACCTTGTCGAAGGCCTTGCGCTCGGCTTTGGCTTGGGCGGCCGGATAGTTCTTCCCGGCGAGCGCCTTGATTGTGGCCCGGAGCTTGGCGGCGTGGGCCTTCACGAGTTCCTTGCGGTTAGGGGCGGCCTGATTGGCGAGCGCGACGTCGAATTCCGGCACCTTGGAGTCGATGATGACGCAGCGGTTCTCGGGCAGGTTGATGATCAGGTCCGGGCGGGTGTCATCCTGCGAGGATTGCTCGGTGAAGTCGCACAGGTTGCTGAGGCCGGCCGCTTCGACGACCCGGCGGAGCGTCTGTTCGCCCCACTTGCCGCGGTGCTGCGAGGACTTCAGCACGGAGGTGAAATCGTTGGTACTGGCGGCGAGCAGGTTCGTCGCTTCGCCGATCTGCTTCATCTGCGCGTTGACCGCGGCGATGGCCTCGCCCTGACCCGTCAGGCCTTGTTGCATGGCGTTACGATAGCTTTCCAGTGCGGTGTTGATCTGTGCGATGAGCGGTTCCACCCGCGTCGAGACTTCCTTGGTCACGTCCGGCGCCATGCCTTTCAGGACGTCGGTACTGGTCTTTTCGAAGGTGATGCGCAGGTCGGCTAAGGCTTGGTTGTAGCGGCCTTCCGCATCGCTGAGCCCCTTGGCGTTATCCACGCGCAGTCGCTCGATGGCGCGCTCGTGCGTCTGCAGGGCTTCGGTCAGCTGCTGGGCCGCAGCGATGCGGGCGGACTCGGCGCCGGAAGCGCGTGCCTGGGCGTCTGCCTTGGCGGTCCGTTCGCGTTCGGCGGTGGCGTTCGCTTCGCCGAGCTGACGGCGTAGATCAACAATCAGCAGCTCGCTGCCGTTATCGCCGCCCGTCGGGCTGGCGGTCTTGAAGAATGCGAGGTACGCGAGGACACCGAGTACCGCAAGAAGGAGAATGATTTGGACGAGGGTATCCATGGTTTTAAGAGAAAGACACTCTGCCCCGGGGCGGGCCGTCCGCAACCTATCCCCGCGGGTCGCCTTCAATCGCGATGGCGTTGCCGAGCTCCCATGCGGCTTCGTACGCGGCCACGTAATCCGGCGATGACCAGGCGGGGGCAGTAGCCTCGCCGCCCAATCCGGCGATGAAGCCATACCGGATACCATGCGAGATCCGGCGACGACGCGGATTCTCCCGTTGGTTGCTCCACTCGAGCGCCCGGTTGAAAGAATCATCCGGACTCGGGTCGACGACGGAGCGGCCGACTTGCCAAGCGACTACGCCCGCATGGTCGAGGTCGCTGATTTTGCGCCCGAGGGCGAGCGAGAGGGTGAGGGGCGCGTTCTGGCGACCGGCCTCGATCTGTCCTTGGATCTGGAGGCGCAAGGCGACTCGCCAGCGTTCCTCGGTGGTCAATAAACCGAAGTCGTAATCCGGATCGTCGGCCGCCGCGTCCCGCAACTCGACCTTGGCGTACTGCCGCCACTTGGCCAACCAGGCATCCCATAGGTCGGTTCCGCGCAAGGGGGGCTTACCCAGCCAGTCAGGGAGGTCTTCGCGCATGTTTCGGGGCTTTGACGCCTGATATGCCCATTTTTGGCCGTGCTGCAAGCCAAAGGTGAAATAATGTTCACCTTTATAGGGATTTCACTCTGTTTGCCGATGGGGTCCACCCCAAAATAACCGCTTTAAAATGGATTTTTCGTCGAACTATTCTCCACGTTTGGTGTTATCCAAGAGGTACCCCTTATCCAAGTGATCAGCCCTAATATGTCCCCACGTGCTCGGCGGGCCGCTCTGCCCCTTTTCTGCCTGCTGCTAGCCGCCTCCATGGCGCCCGCCCTGAGCTTCGCCCAAGCCGCTCCAGTCGTTGCGCCGGTCGCCGCCGTGGCGGCCGCCGTCCCCCTCCCTGGCTTGAGCGGCTCTGACCTGGTCGGCCCAGTCATCCTCCGCGATGAGACCGTCGCCCAAGTGCTCGACCTGATGCAGCGCTGGACCGGTAAATCCATCCTCCGCCCGCAAGCCCTTCCCGCCAGCGCTTACACGCTTACTCTGCCCGCCTCGATCACCCGCGATGAAGCCCTGCTCGCCATCGAGACGCTGCTCAACCTCAACGGCATCGCCGTCATCCAGCAGGGCGACAAGTTCCTGAAGGTCGTCCCGAACCTCATCGCGAAAGCTGAATCGCCGTCGCTCATCACGGGTCCCGCCCTCGCCCTGCCGCCCAGCGGGCGGATCGCGACGAAGATCTTCACGCTCAAGCACGCCAACGCCCAGGAATTCGTCACGCAGATCGTCTCGAGCCTCAATACGACGCTGGCCGCTCCGCCGATCTACTTCGGCCGCAACAACGCCTTCCTGATCACTGACTCGATCACGAACCTCCAGAAGATTGAGAACCTCGTCGTTCAGCTCGACCGCCCCCAGCTCGACCTCGTCGTGACCAAGAGCTATACGCTCAAAAACGCGATGGCCACCGACCTGGTCAACAAGCTCACGGCGATGCTGCGCACCCAGGCGGTTGCCTCTGGCGGCGCGCCTTTCCGCCTCAGCACGGGCACGACCTTCCTCGCCGACGAGCGCACCAACCGCGTCTTGCTCATGGGCTCGGCCGACCAGCATGACTTCTTCGACAAGCTGATCGAAACGCTCGATCAGAAGTCCAACCCTAACACGAAGACCGACGTGATCTTCCTGCGCCATGCCGACGCCCAGCAGGTCGCGACGCTCGTCACCTCTCTCGTCACTGGCCAGACCACCGCCGCCGCCCGCGCCGGCAACACGGTTCGCAGCGCGACGCTCAATCGTGCCCCGACTCCGGTCGCCGCCCCCGTCGCCGGAGCCGCCGGTGCCACCACTTCCCAGATGGGCGCCGACGAGTTCAGCAGTAACCTCACCGTTCTCCCCGACGTCCGTAGCAACTCGGTCGTGGTCTCGGGCACCAACGATGACCTTCGCCTCCTTCATGACCTGATCGACAAGGTCGACATCGTCCTCCCGCAGGTCCGCATCGAAGTCGTCATCGCCGAAGTGAAGCTCTCCGACAACGAAAGCAACGGCTTCAGCACCCTCGGCCTCACTGTGCTCAACGGCAAGCTCGTCGGCATCGGCGGTTCTGGCGCCGGCTTCGGCGTCACGGGCATCCCCGTCACCCCAGCCAATCCTGTCCTCAATACCGGCCAGACCATCGTGAATCCGGCCCAGGGCGCCCTCGGCGCCAACAACAGCCTGAGCGCCACCATCGGCCTCGTCACCACGCCGCGCAAGGGCGACCTGAAGATCCTCTCGGTGCCGGCCATCACGACGACCCATAATAAGGAAGCGACGCTCTTCGTCGGCGAATCCCGCCCAGTCATCACGGGCTCGACGGTCGCCGCCACCACGGGCCAAATCACCTCCACGGTCTCGCAGCGAGATATCGGTATCACGCTCAAGGTGCTCCCGCTCATCGGTAAGGACGGCGCTGTTCAATTGCAGATCTCGCAGTCGGTCGAAGATATCCTCGGCTCAACCATCCTTGATGGTAACGACCAGCCAATCATCGGCCGTCGTACGACCGATTCCTACGTGAGCGCGATGAGCGGCGAGATTGTCGTCCTCGGCGGCCTCCAGCGTACGGTGACCACGAAGTCCACTTCGCGCCTCGGCCCAATCCCAATCATCGGCGATATCTTCGGTGCCTCGACCAACGTCGAGGAGAAGCAGGAGCTGGTCATCTTCCTCCGCCCCTACGTGCTCAACAGTTCGGCCGTCGACAACCTCGATTCCCTCAGCCGGGTCGCCAACAGCGCCAACGGCCCCGAGGTGAAGAAGATTATCGATAACGTCCCCGGTAAGGCGACCGCCGCCCCGGCCGCCCCCGACAAGAAGTAACATGCTGACCGTCGACCGGCACGGACTGCCCTCGGCTCTGGCCGAGCGCCTGACCGACGAAGTGCGTGCTTCGTTCGCGGAAACCCCGCGCGAAGGTCGCTTCAAGTTCCTCGCGCAGGCGCTCAATCTCGACGAGGCCGCGCTCCTCGCCGAACTCTCCCGCCTCACGGGTCTCGAAGTCCTGGAGGAACCGGCCATCGACCCCGAGGGGATGAAGATCTTGCCCGCCCGCATCGCCTCCGAAGCCCAAGTCGTCCCCGCACTCCTCCCCGGCGGCGAAGAAGGCCGCCTCCGCCTCGTCACGGCCCTTCCGCCCGATACCGATACGGCCGACTGGATCGCGACCTTCGCCGCCCGCCGACCGAAGTGGTACCTCGCTCCGCCCGAACGCGTCAGCGCCCTCATCAACGAGAATTACGGGGTGGGTTCCGGCAGCCTCGAAGACGAAGGCGATGACCTCCCGGCCTCCGAAGTCTCCACCGACGTCGAAGCCGACCAAGACGCGGCGGTCGTGCACTTTGTCACCGAAGTCCTCACGCAGGCCGTCGCCGAAGGCGCGACCGACGTTCACTTCGAGCCGCAGGAAAACAATCTCCGCATCCGTTACCGCGTCGACGGCATCCTGATCGCGATTCCGCTCCCGGATAATCTCGCCCGCTTCCAAGACGCGATCATCTCGCGCCTGAAGAT
>CAXNEN010000086.1:0-6208 GCA_964201505.1 Opitutales bacterium | reverse complement strand
CCGCAAGCGCAGCCTTCCTTGGCGAGCATCTCCATCGCCTCGCGCTCGACGAGCGGGGGGAACTGCGAATCCTTATAGAAAGGGAAGTGTCCGGAGGTGCGATAGAGGTCGAGGTTGCCGATATGCGGCGTGAAGACCTGCTTGTAGCCGGTCTGGAAGAGACGCTCGGAGATGAAGTTTTGGAGCTCCTGGCGGACGACGGCGCCATTGGGCGTCCAGAGAATGAGGCCCTGCCCCACTTTCTCGTCGATATGGAACAGCTTCAGTTCCTTGCCGAGCTTACGGTGGTCGCGCTTCTTGGCTTCCTCGGCACGGACGATGGCCTGCTCGAGTTCGTCCTTGGTCGCGTAGGCGGTACCGTAGATGCGCTGCAGCTGCTTGTTCTTCTCGTCGCCACGGTGGTAGGCGCCGGCGATGTGCAGGAGTTTGAACGCCTTGACCTGCGAAGAGTAACGGACGTGGGTTCCGGCGCAGAGATCGACGAACTCGCCGTTCTTATAAAAGGAGATGGTCTCGCCGGCCGGGATATCGCCGAGGCGGCCGACCTTGTAGGCATTCTGGCCACGCTCGCGAATCAGCTTCTCGGCTTCCTCGCGGGTGCACTCGAAGCGCTCAAACTTCTGGTTCTCCTTGGAGATGCGGCGCATCTCTTCCTCAATCTTCACGAGGTCCTCGGCCGTGAACGTGTGGTCCAGGTCGAAGTCGTAGTAGAACCCGTTGTCGGTAGGCGGACCGATGTCGAGCTGGGCCTGCGGAAACAGGCGGAGCACGGCGGCACCCAGCATGTGGGCGGCGGAGTGTCGGATCTCCTCGAGGGGAGTCATCTGCGGGCGGGAAGACATGGCGGAATACCCCACTCGCTAGGGACTCCGGAGGCGAAGGGCAAGGACGGAGGCGGACCCCCGCCCTGCCCCGGGCCGTGGGCCTACTCTTTGACGAGTTCGAAGCGCATCGTGACGACCACGCGGATGGTCTTGTCGATGGAGGAGATGTCGACGCTGCCGGAATCGCTTTCGTCGATCCGGTCCTTGGCGCTGATCTGGATGATGCCTTGGGCGGCTTCGAGCAAGGAACCCAGGTGACTCCCCGAACCGTTGACCATCGTCTGGGCACGCCGCTGGGCGTCCTTCGCGGCCGACTCGAGCAGATCCTTCTTCACGTCGGCGAGGTTGAGCAGGCGGAAGATGGGCGTACTGCGAACGAACGTGACACCGCCGGACGGGAAGAACTCCTGGCGGGAGAACGCCAAGATCCGTGCGACGTCGGCGGACTGCAAGGTGAGGTGCTGCGCGAAGACATACTCCGGGACCTGACCGCGCGCGTGGGTATCGAAGTCGATGAGCTGGCGTCCGCGCACCGGCTGCTTCTCGCCGGCGGCGAGCGGCGGCTCGAGGTAGACGGCCGGCTCAAGGCGACGCACGGTCGTCGCCTCAAAGATGATCTCATTCTCGGCGAAGCCCGCCTTGCGCAACGACGCGGTCAGCTGCGTGCGCTGGGCGAGCATCGCGTCGCGGCCGTCCTCTTGTTTTTCACCGCGCCACGCGAGGTCGGCGCCGACCATGCCTTGGGCCGAACGCAAATCCTGCGTGGCCACGCCCTTGACGACAATCTCGGGGCGGTTCTGGCGAATCTGCGTCAACGACCGACCGAACTTGTCGGTGGCGGTGACGAAACCCAGCGCCAGCGCGACCCCAAAGAGGAGGAACGCGAGCGACGGGAAAAAGGTGGGACTGAGCGGACGGGAGGGTGTGGGATTGGACATAGCCCGCCGAACATACCGTCTTCGGAATTCCCCTACAATTTTTTTTTTAAAGAATCTTATGAACCGGCACTCAGAGCGGACGGAGGTCGAAGCCGTCCTTCCGGTCGAGCATCGTCCAACCGGCGGCGGTCAGTTCCTGGCGGAGCCGGTCGGCCGCGGCGAAGTCCTTCGCCTGCTTGGCCTCCCAGCGCCGCGCGCCGAGGTCGGCAATCGCCGACGGCACGCCGAGCTCTGACTTCGGCACGAAGAGCACGACGCCGAGCGCATGCAGAATCTTGGCGAGACCACACACGTCCTCACGGGCTTGGTGGGGCGAAACTTCATCCTTCTCTCCCACCACGGTGAAAATCTGACCCAAGCAACCTGGCACGTTGAGGTCTTCTTGGAGGATTTCCCACGCGGGTGCGAAACGACCCCACGCAGTTTGAACCTCATGGATCGCCGGGGCGACGAAATCGGCGCGAGAGAATCCGGCCAAGGCGAGTAGACGGTCGGTCCAGCGCTCGAGCTTGGTGATGGCGGAGCGTGCGCCCTCTAGTCCTGCGAAGGTGAAATTGAGGGAACTTCGATAATGTCCGCCAATAAGAGCGTATCGTAACTCATTGGCTGTAAACCCCTTGTCCTCAAGTTGTGTCAGGGTATATAGGTTGCCCTCGCTCTTGGACATCTTCTCTCCGTCCACCATCAGGTGGGCGCTATGGAACCAGTGGGCCGCGAAGCCCTTCACGCCGGTGGCGCACTCGGACTGGGCGATTTCGTTCTCATGGTGAGGGAAGCAGAGGTCGATGCCCCCGCCGTGGAGATCGAACTTGGCGCCGAGGTGAGCAAGCGACATGGCCGAGCACTCGATGTGCCAACCGGGACGGCCTTCGCCCCAAGGCGACGGCCAGAAGTTGGCCCCGTCCTCAGGTTTACGGGATTTCCACAGCGCAAAGTCCGAAGCTGATTCGCGCTCGTACTCGTCGGCATCGTTGGCCTCGCCGGCGGAATTCACGGACTGGGTCTGGAGCTTCGAAAAGTCGATTCGGGTCAGTTTCCCGTAATCGGTGCAGGAACAGACCTTGAAATAGACCGAGCCGTCCTTGGCGACGTAGGCGTGCCCGCGATTGACGAGCGCCTTGATCATCGCCACCTGCTGGGGGATGTGCTCCACCGCGCTCGGTTCGACATGGGGTGGCAGGAGGCCGAGCGCCTTACAATCGGCATGGAACTTGTCGGTCCATCCCTTGGTGAAGGCGGTCAGGGTCTGGCCAGCGGCCTGGGCCCCGCGGATGGTCTTGTCATCAACGTCGGTGATGTTGCGGACGTGCTTCACCCGGAGGCCGGCGACCTCGAGGGTCCGGCGCAGGACGTCCTGGACGGCGAAAGTGCGAAAATTGCCGATATGGGCCGGGCCATAGACCGTCGGACCGCAGCAATACATCCCAAAAACCTCATGGCCGGGCTTGAGCAACAGCGGCCGCTTCTCGCGGGACATGGTGTCATGCAGGAACACGGTCATAGGCTGGTCAGTTAGCGAAGGAGCCCCCCGCTGGGCGAGACGGAACTACGGAAGCTACCGCTGCAGGACCCGGACGTAATCCACTTGGAACTGGGCTGGGAAGGGAGTCTCCGGATCGACGGGGCCACCAAAGCCGCCACCAACGGCCAAGTTAAGCACCAGGTAGAACTTCTGATCGAAGGGCGCCGGGAACGGCCCGCCCACTGTCGACCACTCCTTGAGCTCCTGATACTGGACGCCATCGACGAACCAGCGAATCACTCCTTGCTCCCACTCTACCGCAAACAGGTGGAAATCCTGAGAGAAGTCCCCCTTCGGCAGCCGGTAGACTTTTCCCTTAGATTTATTATGAGGCCAGGCGTTCCCATAATGGATGGTACCGTGGACCTGATTGGGCTCCTGCCCTTTGAACTCCAGGATGTCGATTTCTCCGCTGGACGCCCAGCCACCATACTTCTCATCGGAGGGGAGCATCCAGAAAGCTGGCCAGAGCCCCTTCCCGGCCGGGAGTTTCGCGGATATCTCAAAGCGTCCGTAAAGCCAGTCCGCCCGGCGCTTGGTCCGAATACGGGCCGAGGAAAAGTTTTTCTGCACCCCGGCCACATTCAAGTTATCGCGGCGGGCCTCGATGACGAGATGACCATTCTCGACGCGTAGATTGGCCGGTCGATCGAGGTAGTATTGCAATTCGTTATTCCCCCCACCGTGACCATTTTCCTCAACCGCCCATTTGGTCCAATCGAGTTCCTTGCCGTTGAAGTCATCGCGCCAGACCTCCCGCCATTCGCCAGCGGATAGGGCTAAGGGTAACAAAAGGAGGGGCAAACCTAAGCGCATGCGACATTCTCTCCCTCCAAATGGAACGGACAACATTATAAAAGGGATTCCGGCTTGTTTCAGGACCGCCGAAAAGAGATAACAGGAACCCCTCCCCTATCACCCCCATGAAACTAGGCACCAAGTCCCTACACGCTGGCCAGAAGGCCGACCCGACCACCGGGTCGCGCGCTGTCCCCATCTACCAAACCACCAGTTATCAGTTCCGTGACACGGAGCACGCGGCGAATCTCTTCGGCCTAAAGGAGCTCGGCAACATCTACACCCGCATCATGAACCCGACGACGGACGTCCTCGAGCAGCGCCTCGCGGCCCTCGAAGGCGGTTCCGGCGCGCTCGCCCACTCCTCTGGCCAGGCCGCCATCACCGCGTCCATCCTCAACATTGCCGGCGCCGGCGACCACATCGTCTCGACCTCCCAGCTCTACGGAGGCACCTACAATCTCTTCCACTACACGCTGCCGAAGCTTGGTATTCAGGTGTCGTTCGTCGATGCCGATGAGCCCGAGAACTTCCGCAAGGCGGTGAAATCGAATACCAAGGCGTTCTATGGTGAAGGCCTCGGCAACCCCCGCCTCAACATCTTCCCCTTCGCCGAGGTCGGTAAGATTGCCAAGGAAGTCGGCGTCCCGCTCATCGTCAATAATACCGCCCTCTCTCCCTACCTGAACCGTCCCTTCGAGCACGGCGCAAACATCGTCGTCCACTCGGCCACCAAGCACATCGGTGGCCACGGCACCTCGATCGGCGGCATCGTCGTCGACGGCGGTAACTTCGACTGGGGCAACGGCAAGTTCCCCGGCTTTACCGAGCCCGACATGTCCTACCACGGCCTACCGCACTGGGAAGCCTTCAAGGCCTTCGCGCCGGCCGGCGGCGCCAACATCGCTTTCATCATGAAGATGCGCCTGCAGTTCCTCCGCGACGTCGGTAGCTGCCTCTCGCCCTTCAACGCCTTCCTACTCATCCAAGGCCTCGAGACCCTACACCTTCGCATGGAGCGCCACTGCGCTAACGCGATGAAGGTCGCCCAATTCCTCGAAGCACACCCGAAGGTGAAATGGACCAACTACCCGGGCCTGAAGTCCTCGAAATACCACGACCTCGCCAAGAAGTACCTCACTAACGGCTTCGGGGCGCTGGTCGGGTTCGGCCTCAAGTCCGGCCACGAAGGTGGCCGCAAGTTCATCGACTCTCTCATTCTGCACAGCCACGTAGCCAACATCGGCGACGCCCGCTCGCTCGCCATCCACCCAGCCTCCACGACGCACTCGCAGCTCACCGCCGCGGAACGCGATAGCGCCGGCGTGACCGACGACTACGTCCGCCTCTCCGTGGGTATCGAGGATATCGAGGACATCATCGCTGACCTGGAACAGGCGCTGGCCAAGGCCTAAGACCCTCATCATCGACCGATCAGGGCGGGCCGCAGGGCCCGCCCTTTTTCATGCCTTGGCCTTAGTGCCGTCGAAGTCGTGATACTCGAGAAACTGTCGCGCGCCTTCCTCGCCCATGTACGCAGCCAGCAGCTTATGATCCGTCTGCGTCAGATCCACGACGATGAGACCGTCCAAGCAGCCGCCGAATCCTTCGTCGACATTGAAGGCGATGAGACGGCCGTTGAGCTTGAGGTAATGCTTCAGAAGCACCGGCACGGCCTTGGCGTCAGGCTCGAGGTCGCTCACGAGGCTCGAGACCTGCTCGAGGTCAAAGGCACAACGCTGCAGGACGTCGAGGTCGGCGTCGTGCAGGCTCATCGCACGGGGCGGGTTCTTGGCGCGCACCAGCGGGAGAAGATCGTCGGCCAAACGGTTGTTCTTCAGGTAAGAAAGGATAAGATCCTTGGATGCCTGGCCGTACTCGGGATTGATGCTTACCGGGCCGAACAAGAGGTGATACTTCGGGAAGCGGAGGACATAACGACCGATACCGCGCCAAAGGAGCGGCAGGCTGGTGGGCTTACGTTGATATTCCTGTTGGATGAACGAACGGCCCATCTCGAGCGCGGGATTCATGCGCCGGAAGAAGTCGCCCTTGAATTCAAAGAGCGTCGAAGTGTAGAGGCCATGCTTGCCCTGCAAGGGGAGGATGCGGTCGGTCGGCCCGAG
>CAXNEN010000085.1:0-6221 GCA_964201505.1 Opitutales bacterium | reverse complement strand
CTCTGTCCGGTCGGTGTCGCCGAGATCCTGCACCGTGTCCGCGACAGTTATAACGTGGATCGACTTGCGCAGATTGCGGCCGCCGCCGCGCTCGATGATCGCGAGTGGCTCGACGTCACCGTCGCACAGATCTGCGCCACGCGCGAACGCCTCGTCGTTGCGCTTCGTAAACTCGGCTGGCAGGTCAATCCCGCTGCCGGCAACTTCGTGCTCGCGGCTCCCGTATCGTCGAAGCGCGCTGCTTCCATCGAGACTTCTGCGCATTGCTTCGAGTTCCTGCGCGCTCGCAAGATCCTCGTCCGCCGTTTCCCGAATCATCGCCTCACTGAGAAATCTTTGCGTATCTCCGTGGGCACGGAGCAAGAAACGGACGCGTTCCTGCAGGCGGTG
The DNA here is from genome assembly GCA_964201505.1 of Opitutales bacterium. Lineage (GTDB taxonomy): Bacteria > Verrucomicrobiota > Verrucomicrobiia > Opitutales > UBA953 > UBA953. Next base: position 5,831 of record CAXNEN010000085.1, on the reverse strand, counting down.
GCGGCTTGGATGGAAGGGTGAGGTTGACAATCCCGCCTTCCGCGGGGATTTCTGGGGGATGAGCGCAGTCGTTCGCAAAGCCAGCATCCGTCGGGACACCGCCGAGACCAAGATCGCCCTCGAGGTGAATTTGGACGGTACCGGCACATCGGAAATCGCCACCGGCGTGGCCTTCTTCGACCACATGCTGACGCTCCTTTCTCGCCACTCGCTCGTCGACCTTAAGGTCAAGGCCACCGGTGATATCGACGTCGACTACCACCACACCGTGGAAGACGTGGGCATCGTGCTCGGTCTGGCCATCAAGGAGGCGCTCGGCGACAAGGCCGGCATCCGCCGCTATGGTTTCTTCATCCTGCCGATGGACGAGACTCTGGCCCGCTGCGCCGTCGACCTCAGCAACCGTGCCATGATGGTCTACCAAGTCGAGATCACCAACTACATGGTGAAGGACTTCAATATCGCGCTCGTTCGCGAGTTCTTCCAGGGCCTTGCCAACTCGCTCGGCTGCAATCTGCACCTAAAGCTCGAGTACGGCGATGAACCGCACCACGTCGCTGAAGCGCTCTTCAAGGCCTTCGCCCGCGCTTTGCGCGAAGCGTTGGAAGTCGATCCGCGCCAAGGCGGTCGCGTGCCGAGCACTAAGGGCACGCTGGCCTGACCGTGGAAGCCTCTGGGTCAGTGCGCCGCCCGCGGGTGGCCGTCATCGATTACGGGATGGGCAATCTCCGCAGCGTCAGTCGCGCCATGGTGGCCGCGGGGGCCGATGCCTTCCTAGCCGCTACTCCGGCTGAAGCCGAGAAGGCTGAGATGGTCGTCTTTCCGGGGCAGGGGGCCATGGCTGACTGCATGGATTGCATCCGCCGTACCGACTTCGAGTCCTTCCTGAAACAGTGGATTGCCGCTGACCGGCCATTCCTAGGCGTCTGCATGGGCCTCCAGGTGCTCTTTGAACGTTCCGAGGAGGCTGACCGCCCAGGTCTAGCTATCTTCCCTGGGGTCGTCCGTCGTTTCCCTTCCCAGCCCGGGCTGCGTATCCCTCACATGGGCTGGAATGAGGCCGTCTTTAAGCCTGGTGCCCCTTTGACCGAGGGCCTGCGGGCCGAAGGGGAGCCGTTCTATTTCGTGCATAGCTACCGCGTCGTCGAAACCGACCCCTCCCTGGTCTGGTGTGAGACCGACTATGCGGGCCGGTTTGTGAGCGGTGTCCGGCGAGGTCGGGTCTTCGCGACCCAGTTCCATCCGGAGAAAAGTCAGGTCAAAGGCTTGCAACTCTACCGCAATTTCCTGACTTTATCCGCCCGCTGAGGCGTGTTTTCGACTCCGGCGGCCCCACCCCCGCCATGAGCACTCAAAACGCCACTCTCAACCTGGACGGTAAAGATATTGTCCTCCCTATCGTCGTCGGCACCGAAGGCGAACGCGGGGTCGACGTCCGCAAGCTGCGCGACGAGACCGGCTACATCACTTTCGACGACGGCTACGCCAACACCGGCGCCTGCGAATCCAAGGTCACCTTCATCGACGGCGAGAAGGGTATCCTTCGTTACCGCGGCTACGGCATCGAAGAACTCGCCGAGAAGTCCAACTTCATCGAGACGGCTTATCTGCTCATCTACGGCGAACTCCCGACGACCGCCCAGCTTGCCGCCTTCAAGGCCCGGATCCTCGATAACTCGCAGATCCACGAAGGCCTGCGCATCGCGCTCAGCGGCTTCCCTGGCAACGCCCATCCGATGGCCGTGCTGTCCGCGACGCTGAACACCCTCGGTTGCTACTACCCTGAGCTCGGCACCAACGAGCGCACGCATGACTTGGCCAAGTTCGACGAGACTGCCGCCGTCCTGATCTCCAAGGTCCGCACCCTCGCCGCGCTCGCCCACCGCTCCAAGGAAGGTGAGCCGCCCGTGTACCCGAAGCCGGGTCTCGATTACTGCTCCAACTTCCTGCACCTACTCTTCTCGCAGCCCAACGCCGATTACGCCGTCCATCCGGAGATTGCCCGCGCGCTCGACTTGATTCTCCTCCTCCACGCCGACCACGAGCAGAACTGCTCCACGTCCACCGTGCGCATGGTCGCCTCCGGCGGCGCCAACCTCTTCCCGTCCGTCTCCGCCGGCGTCTGCGCCCTGTGGGGTCCGCTCCATGGCGGCGCCAACCAAGCCGTCATCGAGATGCTCGAGGAAATCCACGCTTCCGGCGACGACGGCTCGAAGTTTATCGCCGACGCTAAGGACAAGACCAAGCAGGTCCGCCTCATGGGCTTCGGTCACCGCGTGTACAAGAACTACGACCCGCGGGCCAAGATCATCAAGACCCAGTGCGACAAGGTCCTCAAGGTCCTCGGCATCAACGACCCGCTCCTGGCCATCGCCATGCGCCTCGAGGAAGCCGCGCTCAACGACCCGTACTTCAAGCAGCGTAATCTCTACCCGAACGTCGACTTCTATTCAGGCATCATCCTCAAGGCCATTGGCATCCCGACCGAGATGTTCACCGTCATTTTCGCCATCGGACGCATGCCCGGCTGGATCTCGCACTGGAAGGAAATCGCCGAGACTCCGAAGCAGAAGATCCATCGCCCACGCCAGATCTACGTCGGTAACACCGAGCGCAAGTATTCGCCGATCGCGCAGCGTAGCTGAGCGACCTGATCAGTCTGTAAAGGGGGAGGGCCGAACGTTTCCGTTCGGCCCTCCGTCTTTTGAGTCATACACTATAAGCCGGATTCTGTCCTTGGGTGGCTCTCGCCGATCCCCTGCGCGTTCATTTCTCTGACCTTGCGGACCCGCCTTGCGGCGGTGCGACAACCCGGGACCTTGGTGGGCGACCTCGAACGGTCCCTGTTCGTCTTGCACCGGATTGGGTTTACCTTGCCTCGTCGGTTACCCTTCGAGCGGTGGGCTCTTACCCCACCTTTTCACCCTTACCTCGTTCCTTGCGGAGGAGGCGGTATCTTCTCTGTGGCACTTTCCGTCACGCCTTGCGACGTGCCCCGACTTGCGGCGGGAATCCTGCCCTGTGGTGTCCGGACTTTCCTCACGGATTACTCCGCGCGAACGCACATGTATGACTGTCCGATTAAGATAGCGACCGCCAGCCCTGCAGGGAAGGGCAAAAGGGGCGACTTAGACCTTGGAAAGGCCTCGGGGCCGGTTTGATTAGGTGGACCCCATGCGAATCCTGCTCCTGACCCTGTTTTCCCTCATGACCGTCCACGCTGCCGACCCCATCAAAGTTGCCTGCGTCGGCGATAGCATCACCCAGGGTGCCGGCGCCAAGTCGGGTCAGTCCTATCCCTCTCAGCTGCAGGCTTTACTCGGTGACGGCTATAAGGTCGGCAACTTCGGCGTCAGCGGCCGCACGCTCCTCAAGAAGGGCGATGCCCCTTACTGGAAGGAAAAGAAATACCAGGACGCCCTCGCGATGGAGCCGGCAATCGTGGTCATCATGCTCGGCACCAACGACACCAAGCCGCAGAACTGGAAGTTCGAGGCCGAGTTCGACGCCGACTACCGCGAGCTCGTGAAATCTTTCCAGGCGCTAAAGTCGAAGCCGAAGGTGTTCGTCTGTCGTCCGGTGCCGGTCCCCGGTAAGGGCAACTACGGCATCAACGAGGAGAATATCCAGAAGGAGATCCCGCGTGTCGACGCGCTCGCCAAGGAACTCGGTTGCGGCGTGATCGACATGCATGCCGCGCTCGTGAAGACTCCCGAGATGCTACCTGACCGCGTGCACCCGAACACCGCGGGTGCCGGCGAGATGGCTAAGGCCGCGGCCAAGGCCATCGCAGGCAAGTAAGCCTCAGCGGTGCACAGCCACCTTGCCGATAATACGCCCAAGCACTTCTTGGGCCGCCACGCGTAACTGTTGCCAGCGATCGGAAGGGTGGGAGGGCCCATGTGCGATGAGCTGCAGCGTGCTGCGCCATTCCAGGACGGCCCGCTCGAGGTCGCCTTGGCCCGGCCCGTGGCCATCGGCGCCGACGGGGGGAATCTTGCCGTGCAGGGCGAAGCCCTTAAGCGCTTCAGCACAGCCTTCGCCGAAGCCAGCGGGCAGGCCTTCGCGGAGGTAGCCCTCGGCGGTCAGAGATTTGTAGGCCAGTCGGCAACAGGCGCCGAGGCGGCTGGAGTTACGTCCAGCCGAGGCGACGCGTTCACCGGCACGGAGTTCAGCGAGGTCCCAGGCGATGGCGTGGGCATCGTACGCCAGATCTTCGAGGGCGGCGGCGACCGCGAGGCCTTCGCCGTGCTGGAAGAGCGAGGCGATGTGACCACGTTCGGTCGGTCGCCCAGCGGCGTCGATTAGTCCGAGCTTCTTCCAGAGGCGTCCCGCTCGGGCCGTGTGGAGGGTGCCGCCACCGAGGACTTCACGCAGGTTGATGTCTTGCTTTTCGACCTGTCGGCGGGGCGGGTTGATTAGAGGGTGGTTGTCTGCGTCGGGCCAGACGCGGACGTCGGCGCGGGAGTAGTCGAGCTTCACTTGGACGCTATCGCGACCGAGGAAGATCCCTCCATGGGCTAGGCCGCCTTGGGTAAGCTTAGGCAATAGCGGCAGGATCTCCTTCTCCAGCAGTTCAAGTTTCCAGGTGCGAGGTCTGACCTGTCCGCCTTCGAGTCGGCGCAGGGACTTCAGGAGCCAATCGGCTGGCGTGAGGTGCGAGGCGCCGGCTTCCTTGGGGAAATGTGCGAGCGTGATCGTGCGTCCGTAGCGCAGGCCTTCGCTCGTCTCGAGCTTGCAGGGCGTGCCGTAGGGAAGGGTGCGCAGCGAATCAGGTTTCGAGAGCGCGGGGTGCCAAGTATCCTTGACGTAGATGAGCGCCTGCGAGAGCGGGACGAGGTGTGTCGGGCGTTCGCGTTGCCATGTCCCGTTGCGCCCGCAGATCTCGTCGATATGACGTGTGGCGCCAGCCGGAGCGACGGGTGTATCGGTCGGCAGGTCTTCATCTAATCGGTCCAAAGCGAGGTCGATTTGTTCCCGGGTGAAGAGCGCCTTGGCTAGTTTGACGGCGGCCGCTTTCGGGTCGTCGGCTCGACGCATCAGCGACAGGAAGGCCGGCCAGTCAAGAGCGTCGCTGCGTTTGAGTTGGAGCGGTTTGGCTTCACCTAGCCGGGGGCTATCGCCGGTCCAGAGCGCGAAGCCGCGATCGTCGAGCCCCCGGCGGCCGGCCCGTCCGAACATCTGGAGGAGCTCGTCGGGGCGGATTTCGCGTTGGGCGTGCTCAGCCGCGTAGCGACGATCGGTGACCAGCACCGAGCGGAGCGAGAAGTTGATACCCGAGGCCAGGCCGGTCGTCGCGACGACTACGCTCAGCTTGCCGGCCTTGGCCCAAGGCTCGATGAGTTCCGTGCGCTGGCCGTAGGTGAGGCCGCTGTGATGGAGGCCCACGCCTTGGCGGAGGAGGCGATTGAGGTCGTCGCCGGCCATGGTGCGCTGGCTGGGTGAGAGCTGGGGGCCGTTGCCGAGGGGGAGGCCGGCGGCGATATCGTGGGCAATCTGCTCGGCGGCCCGACGGCGGGGAGCGAAGACTAGGATCGGGCCGAGGTCGGCCAGGACTGCCCGGATGACCGAGCGAGCGAAGTGGCCCTTGATGCCGTTCGGCTCGCGGGTCTCCAGGGCGTCCAGGGAGACTTCCTCGAGGGGGATGGGGCGAGTGTATTCCTCGATCAGGGTAACCCTGCGGCCGAGGCGTCTGAGCCATTCCGCGACTGCCTGAGGGTTGGAGACGCTACCGCTGAGCAGCAGGAGTTGGGTGGAGGGCGGGGCAATGGCTAGGACGGTCTCGTAGGCCGCACCCCGGCGGCGGTCGGCCAGCATCTGGTACTCGTCCA
>CAXNEN010000084.1:0-6301 GCA_964201505.1 Opitutales bacterium | reverse complement strand
GTCGCGGACGGAGGCCATGCGGAGGTCGAGCTTCACGCCGAGGCGCGATTCGAGGTCGGTCTGCTTATCATGCAGGTGCTTCCAGACGCCTTGGCCGACGGTGCCGAAGCCGAGGATGCCGATGCCGATGGTGCGAGGAGCGGTCATTGCGAAAAGGTCAGGCTTTTTTGACGAAGCGGCTCTCGGTGCCGGAAAGTAGGCGACCGATGTTGGAGCGATGCGTCCAGACATTGAAGCCTGCGATGGCCGCGGCGAACGAGAACTGCGGCTGGCCGAAGGTCAGCGAGGTGAAGAGGGGGAGGAGCCAGCAGCTGAGCGGCAAGGACACGCTAAGAGCGAGCGAGGCCAGGGAGACATAACGGGAGAGCAGGAAGACGACGCCCCAGATCGCGGCACCGATGACAATCGGAATGGGCAGGAGGACGAGCAGGCCGCCGATGGTGGAGGCCACGCCCTTGCCGCCCTTGAATTTCAAGAAACAGGAGAAGCAATGACCGAGCAGCGTGCCGACGAAGCAAGCGACGCAGATTATGAAGTGTATTTCGGCCGCCGTCGGAGTCGCTTCCATCCGGAGGAAGAGATAAGGCAGGCCGGCACCGACGAAGCCTTTAAGGACGTCGAGGGCGAAGACGAGGTTGCCCGGGCCTTTGCCGAGCACGCGCTTGACGTTCGTAGCGCCGGGGTTGCCGGAGCCTTCCTTTAGGATGTCGATACCATGCTTCTTCGCCACGAGCACGGCGAAGTTGACGGAACCGAGGAGGTAGCCGAGCAGGGCGAAGATTCCGATGGCCGCGAACATCGCTTAGGCTTCGATCAGCTTGGCGCTGACGATCGCCGGATTGCGCAGGATTTCCGCGATAGCGGCGGCGCCCGGAGCGGTGTCGAGCTGGTAGACGGCCAGGGCGTTGGAACCGCCGGAACGGCTGAGGGCCATGTTGGCGATGTTCACGCGTTCCTTGGAGAGCAGGGTGCCGAGGGCACCGATGATGCCGGGCTGGTCCTGATTCTCGATGAGGAGCAGTTTGCCTTCGGGGATGAACTCGAGGGTGCGCCCGTTGATCGAGACGATGCGAGGGGACTGGGCTTTGCCAAGGACGGTGCCGGCGACAGAGACAGACTTGCCGCCCGCGAGCACGGCTTCGACAAGGATGAGCTCCTTGTAGTCGGCTTCGGCGGAAGAGCGGACGGTCTGGACCTCGACGCCGAAGGCCTTGAGTTTGCCGGGGGCGTTCACGTCGGTGACGCCTTCGACGATACCGCGCAGGTAGCCGCGCTGGATGGCGCGGGCGATGGCGTTGGCTCCCTGGTCAGAACCGGTGCCGAAGGTGGTCAGACGCAGCGATTCGATACGACCAGGAGCGGCGAGCTGACGAGCGATGGCGCCGAGCTTCTGCGCGAGGGAGAGGAACGGCTTGATCGCGGCGAGCGTCTGGGAGTCGACGGAAGGCAGGTTGACCGCATTGGCGGGCGAGCCGCCGCCGAGCACGGTGATCGCGGCTTCGGCGACTTCGACGCCGACGTTCTCCTGGGCTTCGGCCGTGGAGGCGCCGAGGTGCGGGGAGAGGTGGGCCTTCGGGAGGGAGCGGAGTGGGTGGTCCTTGGCGAAGGGTTCTTCGACGAACACGTCGAAACCGCAGCCGCCACATTGGCCGGACTTCAGGGCTTCGGCGAGGGCGGTCTCGTCGACGATGCCGCCGCGAGCGCAGTTCACAATCTTTACGCCTTTCTTCATCTTGGCGAAAGCAGCTGCATCAACCATGCCTTCGGTTTCACCCTGCTTGCCCTTCTCGATGAGGGGCATGTGGACGGTGATGTAGTCGGAGAGGGCGAAGACTTCGTCGAGCGTCGCGATGGAAACGCCGAGGGCCTTGGCGCGGGCTTCGGTGAGATACGGGTCGTAGGCGAGGACCTTCATGCCGAACGCGAGGGCGCGCTTGGAGACTTCGGCGCCGATGCGGCCAAGGCCGAGCACGCCGAGGGTCTTGCCGAAGAGCTCGGAGCCAGAGAGGGATTTACGGTCCCACTTGCCTTCGCGCATAGACTGGACGGCTTCCGGCACCGGGCGGGCGAGGCAGAGCAGGTGGGTGAAGGTGAGCTCGGCGGTCGCGACGGTGTTGCCCGAGGGGGTGTTCATGACGATGACGCCGCGTTCAGTGGCGGCTTCGACGTCGATGTTATCAACGCCTACGCCGGCGCGGCCGACGCAGACGAGGCGCTGGGCCGCGGCGAGGACTTCGCGGGTGATCTGGGTCTCGGAGCGGACCAGGATGGCGTCCACGTCCGCGACAAGGGCCAGGACCTGCTCAGGGGTGGAGCCGTAGGCTTCGACGACCTCATAGCCCGGCTGGGCTTTGAGGAGGGCGACTCCGGTGGGCGAGATCTTGTCGGCGACGAGTACCTTGGGCATAGCGATAGCGTGTAAAAGTTTGCGTGAGTCATAAATGCCCGCCCAAGACAAAGGCAAGCACCTACCCCCATCTGGCTGTCATACGAACTCAGAGCCGACGATGGGCATAATCCGCCAATTCGTAACAATCCGGGCTCATTTCTTCCAGAAAACGGCAGGGATCCAGCGGGCGATAGCCTTCGCCGGAGACCGCGAAGCGGGGGGCGAAAAGGAACAACATGTTCTCGGCCCGGGTGCAGGCGACGTAGAACAGACGGCGCTCTTCCTCGACGTCGCCTTCGTCGATGGCACGGGTCAGCGGGAGGAGCCCGTCGGCCACCCCTAAGAGGAAGACGATGGGGAACTCGAGTCCCTTGGACTGATGGATGGTGGTGAGGCGGAGCATGTCCTCTTCCGGCTCAGCCTTCTTGTCGGAAGACTCGCCGTTGAGGAGGGCCACTTGGGCCACGAGGTCGCCGACATCTTCGAACTTGGAGGCAAAGCCAATGAGGCCTTGGAGGTCCTGTTCGCGATCCTTCCAGTCAGGGAAGATGGTCTTGATGAAGCCACCGTACCAACCCTCGATGCAGACGCGGACAGTCTCGGCGGGTGTGCGGGATACTTTGACGGAGTTCGCATCGGAGGCCGCGACGAATAGGTCGGGCGCGGGAGTGACGGGGCCAGGCTTGGCCTTGGCGGCTTCAAGGCCTTCGAGCATATCCTCCAGCGTAATCGTGAGATCGTTGAAGTCATCTTTTGCCGTTTCCGGCACGCGCTTGAGCACGGTTTCGGCACGCAGCGCTCGGACCATGCCGCGGCCCTGGGCCTGCTCGGCCTCGCGGGCAGCCTTGCTGATCTTATCGGCGGCGACGGGGCCGACCTTCGGGAGTAGGCACAGCAGGCGGGAGAGCGCGACCTGGTCGAGGGGGTTATGGACGAAGCGCAGGTGCGCGAGGATGTCCTTCACGTGCGTGAGGTCGAAGAACTTATGGCCGCTGGTGATCACGAACGGCACGCCCGTTGCGTTTAGTTCCATCTGCAGGTCGAGCGACTGGTAATGCGCGCGATAGAGCACATGTATGTCCGCCAGATCGTGTCCTTCGTGGTGCAACTGCATGATCTTGCGGACCACGAGCTTCGCCTGCTGCGACGTGTCGCCGACAGTGAAGACGGTGGGTTGCGGGCCGCGCGGGCGGACGGCCTTGAGGCGGCGGTCGAAGCCTTCGATGCGCGGCCGATGGCTGAGAATCTCGTTGGCGAAGGCCAGGATCTCCGGCGTCGAGCGATAGTTCGTGTCAATCGTGTGGATCAGCGTGCCTGGGTGGCGATTCGGGAAGGCCACGATGTTCTCCCAGTCGGCGCCGCGCCAGGTGTAGATGCACTGCGCGTCGTCGCCGACGGCCATGATCTGATGCTCGCTGGCGAGCAGGTCGATGATGCGGCTCTGTAGGCGGTTCGTGTCCTGGAACTCGTCCACGAGGATATGCTGGAACCGCTGGCGGTAATGGGCGAGCGCGGCCGGGTCGTTCTCGAGGACGAAAAGCCAGAGGCTGAGTAGGTCGTCGAAGTCGCAGAGGTTCCGCTCCTTCTTCGCGGCCTCGTAGGCGGTGCAGAACTGCATCAGCTTCTCCGGGCCGCCTTTCATCCAGTCGAGGCGTTCGGCGAGGACGTCCGGCAACGGGCGCAGCGTGTTACGCGCGTGCGAATAGGCGTCGAGGATGACGGCCGCCTTCGGGTTCGTCTTGTCCTTGATGAACGCGCCGTCAATCGACTTCACGATTTCGGAGAACAGGTGTTCCGATTCCTTCTGGTCGAGAATGGTGAAGTCTGGCGAACGCGAGGCCGCGGCCGCATTTCGGCGCAGGATGCGCTGGCCAATGGAATGGAAGGTGCCGCCCCAGAACTGCCCGCGCGGAACGCCAGTGAGGTCTTCGACGCGTTCAAGCATCTCTTTCGCCGACTTGTTCGTGAAGGTCAGCAGGAGGATGTCCCAGGGATTGGCGCCTTGGTGTAGGAGCCAAGCGACGCGGTAGGTGAGGGTGCGGGTCTTGCCTGAGCCTGCGCCGGCGAGCACGAGCGCGGGTCCGCGCGGCGAGGTCACCGCGGCGTACTGCTCATTGTTGAGCTCGCCGCGGAAATCGACGGGAGGCAGGCCTTCCACGGGTTAACGGGCGGGTCGCTGGCGGCGATCCATCAGGCTGAACTTCACGACTTGTTCGTCAGCGCGGTAGGAGGAGCGTACCAATGGTCCGGACTCGACGTGTTTGACGCCGGCGGCGAGCGCGTAGGTTTTCCACTCGGCAAATTCATCGGGCGTCACCCAGCGGTCGATGGGCGCGTGTTCCTTGCTGGGCGAGAGATACTGGCCAATGGTCAGGATATCAACGTCGGCCGCGGCGATATCGCGGATGACCTGGGCGACTTCTTCCTTCTGTTCGCCGATGCCGAGCATGATGCCAGTCTTCGTGATGAAGTCGCGGGACTTGGCGTGCTTGAGCACCCAGAAGGAGCGGTCGTAGCGGGCGGTCTTGCGAATCGGGCGCTGGAGGCGTTCGACCGTCTCGAGATTGTGGTTGAGGATGTCGGGGCGTGCGTCGAGGAGCGTGTCGAGGTGGACCTGTTCGCCGCGGAAGTCGGCCGGCAGGACCTCGACAGTCGTGTTCGGGCAACGATTGCGGGTGGCGCGCACGGTCGCGGCCCAGACGGAGGCGCCGCCGTCCTTGAGGTCGTCGCGGGCGACCGAGGTGATGACCACGTGCTTCAGGTTCATCAGCGCGATGGACTCGGCCACGCGGGCTGGCTCGCCGAGGTCAAGTTCGCTGGGTCGTCCGGAGAGCACGGCGCAGAAGGTACACGAGCGGGTGCAGACGTTGCCGAGGATCATCACCGTGGCGCTGCCGCGGGACCAGCATTCGCCCATGTTGGGGCACTGCGCGGACTGGCAGACCGTGTGTAGCTTATGCTCGTCGACGTTCCTTTTGGTTTCCAGGAAGTCCGGGCCGCTGGGGAGCTTGGCACGGAGCCAGTCAGGTTTGCGGGCGGACTCGATCATGGAGGAAGGGCAACATTGCCGTCTCCGGGCGTTTTTCAACCTAACAAAGAAGAAGGGGTGCTATCCTCCCGGAAAGCACCCCTTTTGCTATGAGTTTCAGTTCAGACCTTAGAAGGTCTTCTTGAGGGAGACAGCGGTGATACCTTCGTAGGCGCCAGCGTAGGTGCCGCTGCCGTTCGAATAGGATACGGTGCCAGTGAAGCCCGCGATTGGGTAGGACAGGGCGATGGCGTAATCCTTATCGTTCGAGGCAGCGCTCTTGCCGTCGGTGATCCCGTAGTGGAGGGCGAGGGAGAGCCCCTTCACGGCGGCGATGTCGTAAGCGTAGTTCAGTTCGTAGTACTTGGTGCCGGAGCCAACGATACCGAAGTAATCGGTAGTGGCATAGGAGATCTTGGCGGTGAGGCCGTAGGCGGTCGCCGAGACGTTCAATTCGCTGGTGTTGAGCGAGGAGTTGCCTTCGTAGACGTAAGCCAGGTAGCCGACGGAGGCAGCGATGTCCTTCGTGAGGCTGAAGCCGTAGTTGGCATAGAGATCCACTTCCAGAGTGGTGTTAGTCCAGTTGACGTTCGAAGCCCAGACGCCAGCCGAGAGGCCGGAGGCATGGGAAACGTCGAAGCCGCCCTGGAGGGCAGTCTTGCCGCCATTCTGCGTGATACCGCGGAAGACGTAATCGCTGGTGTACGACAGGTTGCCCGTGGTGGTGAACGCCGAGGCAGAGCCGGGCGCCGACTGAGCAAAGCTCGCGGCAGCGGTGAGGGTGAGGAGGGTGATGGAGGTGTGCTTCATGGCGTCTGCTGATGTGCTCAAAGTTTGCCAAATCACCATGTATTTCGACAATCCTGTGAAGATTGGCGAATAAA
>CAXNEN010000083.1:0-6329 GCA_964201505.1 Opitutales bacterium | reverse complement strand
CCGAAGACGGCGTCTTATTCTCGCAACCTAGGGGCGTTTCAGTTGTTAGATAGGCATGCGCACCCCTCGCTTCCTAGCCCTCTTGCTGGCCGTCCTGGTCGGCTGCTCTTCCCTCTTCGCTGCCAGCTTCCGCTTGGCCGCACCGATCTCCGACCACATGGTCCTGCAGCGCGAGAAGCCCGTGGCCGTCTGGGGTTGGGCCGATGCGGGCGAGTCCGTGACCGTCGCCTTCGCGGGCCAGTCCAAGACCGCCACCGCGGGCGCCGATGGAAAGTGGATGCTCAAGCTCGATGCCCTCAAGGCCTCCGCCGAACCGCGGACGCTCATCGTCACCGGCAAGGACGGCCACAAGCTTGAGGTGAAGGATGTCCTCGTTGGCGAAGTCTGGCTCGGCTCCGGCCAGTCCAACATGGCGATGACCGTCCAGTCCTCGAACAACTTCGACGCCGAAAAGGCCGCCGCCCAATACCCGCTGATCCGTCATTACCAGGAATCCTCGACCCACTCCGCCACCCCTGCCGCCGAAGGCAAAGGTGCATGGAGCGCGTGCACGCCCGACACCGTAGGCCGCTTCTCTGCCGTGCTCTACTTCTTCGGCCAGGAAATCCACAAGGAAGTCGGCGTCCCTGTCGGCCTCGTGAACACCTCGGTCGGCGGCACGCCGATCGAATCGTGGGTCGCCGCCGAGGCGCAGTCCTCCAATCCGGAGACCAAGGCGATCTTCGACGGTCAACTTAAAGCCTACCAAGGCTTCGACGCCACCAAAGCCACGGCCCTCTACGAGAAGCAGCTTGCTGCTTGGAAAATCGCCGCGGCGAAGGCTAAGGCCGCCAAGACCGACCTACCGCGCAAGCCCGTCGACCCGATTGCCTGGCGTAAGTTTAAGGGCGGACCCGCCGGCCTCTTCAATGGCAAGGTCGCAAACCTCGCCCCCTATACGCTCCGCGGCATGCTCTGGTATCAAGGCGAAGGCAACGCCGGCAACCCCGGCATTTACCACAAGCAACTCTCCCAGCTAGTCACCAGCTGGCGCACGCTGTGGTCCGACGAAGTCCCCTTCGCCTGGGTGCAGCTGCCTAACTTCACCTCGCCCGGCGAAGGCTGGCCGCGCGTCCGCGAGTCGATGATGAAGACACTCGAACTCCCGAAGACGGGTATGGCCATTACGATCGACCTCGGCGACGCCAAGGATATCCACCCGAAGAACAAGCAGGACGTCGGGAAGCGCCTCTCCTTCTGGGCCCTCGGCACGGTCTACGGTAAGAACGTCGCCGCGATCAGCGGCCCGCTTCCGGCCGTCTCCTCGATCAGCGGCAATGCAATCACGGTCTCCTTCAAGCACACGAACGGCGGACTGAAGTCCATGCAGGGCGGCGCCCTCACGGGCTTCCAGATCGCCGGCGAAGATAAGCAATGGAAGAGCGCCGAGGCGAAGATCGTCGGCGAGACCGTCGTCGTCAGCAGCCCAGAAGTCGCTCAACCCGCCGCGGTCCGCTATGCCTGGAAGGATTGGCCGGAATACAGCCTCGCCAACGGAGCCGGACTGCCCGCCTCCCCCTTCCGGACCGACGACTGGCCGGTCCCCGTCGCCGCCGCCCCCAAGGGCAAGAAGTAAGCCATCGTCCTCGGCTTCACTAGGGGAAAAACGGGGGGTTCGCCTTGCAACCCCCGGGAGTTTGGACTGTCTTAAAAACCAGCATGAAGACCCCGCTTGCCGTCTTAGCTCTGCTCGTCGGAGCTGCGTCCGCTTTCGCCCTCAACAAGGGCAACGCCGGACCGACCGACGTTCAGCTGAAGTTCACCCTGCCGGTAGCCCCGCCCCTCTCGCCCGAAGAAGCCCTGAAGAGCTTCCGTCTCCCGCCCGGCTTCCGCATCGAGCTCGTCGCCAGCGAACCGATGATCGAAGCCCCGGTCGCCATCAGCTTCGACGAACAAGGCCGAATGTTCGTCGTCGAGATGCGTGGCTACATGCGCGATATGGAAGGCACTACGGAGAAAGAACCGCTCGGACGCATCGCGCTCCTCACCGATACGGATGGCGACGGCCGCATGGACAAGGCCTCTGCCTTCCTCGACAACCTCGTGATGCCTCGCGGCGTGATGGCCGTCAAAAGCGGCGCCTTCGTCGCCGAACCGCCGAACCTATTCTTCTGCCGCGACACGAAAGGCAACGGCATCGCCGACGAGAAGACCCTGGTCGCGTCCGACTTCGGCACCTTCGGCGGTCAACCCGAACACATGGCCAATACGCCAACGTGGGCGATGGATAACCGTGTCTACGCGGCTGGTTACAGCACAAGTCTCAAGCTCAACAACGGCGCCTGGCAAAAAGGCCCGGGACTCGGCCGCGGCCAATGGGGCCTCAGCCAAGACGACGCCGGCCGACTGTTCTACAACTACAACTCGGACCTGCTTCGCACCGACCTCCTTCCGGCCGCGGCCTATGCCCGCAATCCGCTCCTCCGCGACGCACTCGGGATCAACAACAAGGTGATCAAAGATCAGTCGGTCTACCCCTCGCACCCGACTCCGGGCGTGAACCGCGGCTACGATGCCAAGACGCTCCGCGCCGACGGCACCCTCGCGAACGCCACCTCCACCTGCGGAGCGGCCATCTACCGAGGCGATGCCTTCCCCGCGGAATTCCGCGGTAATGCTTTTATCCCCGAGCCTTCGTCAAACCTGGTGAAGCGCGTGATCATCACCGAAAAGGACGGTCTGCTCACGGGTACCAACGCCTACGAAGAAAAAGAGTTCCTGACGTCGACCGACGAACGCTTCCGACCCGTCATGGCCGCCACCGGACCCGATGGTGCGCTCTACGTTGTCGACCTCTACCGCGGAATGCTGCAACACCCGGGCTTCCTCACGCACTACCTCATCGCCAACATCAAGGCGCGTAAGTTGGAGACCCCGATCAATCAAGGCCGCATCTGGCGTATCGTCCGCGACGACCAGGCTGCGCCCAAGACCACAAAGATCCCGGTCGACGCCGCCGCCCGCGTGAAACTCCTGACGCACCCCAACGGCTGGGTGCGCGATTCGGCCCAGCGCCTACTCGTCGAATCCGCCGACGTCTCTGCCGCCAAACCCCTCCGCACGCTGCTCGCCGACGTCCAAGCCCCCGCCACGGCCCGCCTGCACGCCCTTTGGTCCCTCGACGGCTTTGCGGCCGCCCGTCCCGAAGATGTGCGCCTCGCCCTTAAGGACACCGACGCCCAAGTCCGCGCCGCCGCGATCCGCATCGCCCCCGCCGAGATGCTCGCCGAGCTTTGCGCGCTCAAGGACGAGAAAGAGGTCCTCGTACTTGCGCACTTGGCGATTCGTCTTTCCGGGGCGAACCTACCCGATACCGACAAGGCCGTCGCCGAACTCCTCGCCACCCACGGTGACAACGCGCTTATCCGCGAAGGTGCGCTCACTGGTTCCCGCGGCCGCGAAGTCACCCTCGCCAAGGCGGTCGCCGCGCTCGGCTCAGACGCCAATCTTAAGCAGACTGGTCCGGTCCTCGACGGCTTCGCCACCCTGATAGCCCAAGCAGGCAAGGCTGGGCCGTTCGAAGGCATGCTCGAGATCGCCGCGAACCTCGGCGATCGCCACCTCCGCGCCGCCATCCTCCGGGGCCTCGACCAATCAATCCGCGACCCAAAGACGAAGAAGCTGGTGCCGCTCAAGACGATCTGGCTGAACACCGAGCCGGTCGCCCTCGCGAAGTTGAAGAAAGCCGTCACCGAAGCCAACCCGCTCAAGAATCTGGAAAGCGTCGCCGCCCGCCTCGCCTGGGTCGGTAAGCCCGGCGCCCCCGCCCCGCCCAAGGTCATCGCTCTGACGAAAGCCCAACAAGCACTCTTAGAAAAAGGTAAGGTCACCTATGCCAACCTCTGCGCCGCCTGCCACCAGCCCCACGGCTATGGCCTCGACGGCCTCGCCCCTCCGCTCGTCGACAGCGATTGGGTACTTGGGAAGCCCGACGTGACGGCCCGCATCGTCCTCCATGGCATCGGTGGCCCGATTAAAGTCGGTAACCGGACCTGGGACCTGACGATGCCTCCGATGGGCATGTTGAGCGACGAAGAGGTGGCCGGCGTCCTCACGTACATCCGCCGCGAGTGGGAACACAATGGATCGCCCGTCGATGCCAAGTTCGTCACCGGCATCCGCAAGCAGTTCGCCGATCATCCGAATTCCTGGACCGCTGACGAACTTCGCCCACCGACCAAGAAGACCGCCAAGGCCGAGAAGGAAGTCGTCGCCAAGTAACCCGATGTTCGGCGGAAAATGTCCCTTCGGCCACAAGCCATCCGACCCCTTCAAGGCGAAGCGGGAGGCTAGCCCAGTCGCGCGCTACGAATTTCAAGGCGAACAGATTCCGATGATCCTGCGGCATGCGGATGTTCGCCAAGCAGCGAAAGATTGGTCGACCTATAGCTCCGACGCCCCTTGCCGCGTGCCGATTCCCTCCGAGGAATCCGTGCGTTCCGTCCGACAACTCCCACTGGAGATCGACCCACCTGCACACGCCGATTACCGAGCCATCGCCGAACCATTCTTCCAGCGACCGAAATCTGCCGCAATGGTCGCCCAAGTTGAAGCCTTGACGGAGGAGATGCTGCACGACGCCTTTAATCGACCAGAAATCGAAATCGTCCACGGCTTCGCCCTGCCGCTGCAATCTCGAGCACTCACCTACCTGTTAAACGTTCCTGAAAATGAAGCTGCTCTCTGGATCGGCTGGGGCACACACGTTTTTCGTAAGGCGGACGGCCTCAGCAAGAGCTCCGGTCTGGATGAATATATCGAAGCGAAGTTCGCCGCCACCGCCGCCCAGCCGGGCGACGATTTCTTCTCCGCCCTGCATCAGGCATCCTTCCAGGGCCGTCCGCTCACCCATCAGGAGAAACTCGGGTACGCCAACATCGCCTTCGCCGGGGGGCGCGACACGATCATCCACACGGTGGCTTGTGCGCTCG
Source organism: Opitutales bacterium (assembly GCA_964201505.1). Taxonomy (GTDB): domain Bacteria; phylum Verrucomicrobiota; class Verrucomicrobiia; order Opitutales; family UBA953; genus UBA953. The sequence goes on along the minus strand of CAXNEN010000083.1, from coordinate 1,359 downwards.
GACACCTCGCGGCTAATCCAGAAGCCCTCACTTACCTACGCGAAGACCCGAAACGCATCACACATGCGAGCGAAGAGTTCTTCCGTTACTTCATGCCGCTGACCCACATTGGACGCGTTTGCCCCGTCGCGACTTCCGTCCACGGCGAGAACGTGCCGGCCGGCGGTCGCGTCTCGCTCGGCTGGGCTTCCGCCAATCGCGACGAAACCGTCTTCCCGCAGGCCGACGAGTTCAAGATCGACCGCAAGCCGAACCCCCACCTCTCGTTCGGCTTTGGCGAACACCTCTGCCTGGGTGCCCCGCACGCCCGGCTAATCGTACGTACTCTGCTGCAAAAGTGCGTCGAGCTCGTAGGCTCATTGGAGATCGTGTCGGCGGAAGAACGCGTCGAGGTCGAACATTCCTATGAACGGAAGCTGGGGTACGAATCGCTCGTCCTCCGGATCCGTCCGAGGGCCTGATGGGGGTTGCCTTGAGGGGGTCGGGGGCCTAGCCCTTCTTTACCCTAACCTTCGCCTCGCGGCGGGGTTCCAAGCACAACCCCCTCCATGTTCGCCTTCAGCCTGACCATCTTCTGGGGAGCTTGCCTGCTCTTCCTCGTCCAGCCGCTGATCGCACGCTTCATCCTCCCTTGGTTCGGCGGCGGACCTGCCGTCTGGACGACGTGCATGCTCTTCTTTCAGGTCCTGCTCCTTGGCGGCTACGCCTACGCCCACTTCAGCATCAGCCGGCTGACGCCCCGCCGCCAGGTCATCACTCACCTCTGCCTACTTGCCCTGGCGGTCGCCCTCCTGCCGATCACCCCCGGTGACCAATGGAAACCGACCGATGGATCCCATGCCGCCGGACATATCCTGCTACTACTCCTCGCCTGCCTCGGCCTCCCCTACCTCGTACTCTCAGCCACCGGACCGCTGCTCCAAGCTTGGTTCAGTAAGGCCAACCCCGGCGTCTCGCCCTATCGCCTCTACGCCCTCTCCAACGTCGGCTCACTGCTCGCGCTGCTCGCCTACCCGTTCGTACTCGAACCGCAGCTCGCCCGCCAAGCCCAGGCTAATTGGTGGTCCGTCGGCTTGGCCGTCTACGCAGGCCTCGCTGGCTGGTGCGGCTATAAAGTCTGGAAGAGCGCTGGGGCGGACACGAAGCCGATCATGACCAATGCCGACGAAGCAGCGCCTACGCTGACGCGCCAACTACTCTGGTTCGCCCTGCCCGCCTGCGGCGTCATGCTCCTCCTCGCGATCACCAACAAGCTCTGCCAAGACATCGCCGTAGTGCCCTTCCTCTGGGTGCTGCCGCTTAGCCTCTACCTGCTTTCGTTCATCATCAGTTTCGATAGCCCTCGCTGGTACCATCGCG